>CAXUBN010000254.1:0-4202 GCA_964249255.1 uncultured Acetobacteraceae bacterium
GGCATCGCCGGCAGCAGCCAGGCCGCCAGCAGCAGCGCCGCCAGCAGCAGCGCCGCCAGCACGATGGCGAGGCCCAGCGCCGACAGGCACAACGGGCGCAGCGGTTGCGGCGTACGGACCGCCGCCGGGCCGCCGGACAGCTTCAGAAGTCGCACGTGATGTTGCGCGACGGGCGCAGCGCGATCGCGCAGTGGCCCGCCAGCGTCGAGCTCGCCTTGTAGACCGCGGCGTCGAAGCCGTTCACGGCACCATGGCCGTCGCGCCGCACCGTCAGCAGCGCGAAGCCGAACTCGTCGTGGCCATAGGTGCGGGAGGCCAGTGCCGTCACCACCGAGCCGGTGATCCCGTTCACCGCGAACGGCGCGTCGGACTGCGCGAAGGCGGCGGGATCAAGCGTGCCGTTGTTCGGCACCAGGCCGGTGTTGAGATCGGGATCAAGCAGCGTGCCGCCCTGTCCCACGATCAGCTGCGGCGCGTAGTGGGCGTTGTCGGCGAAGTCGACATACTCGAACTGGTGGATGTGGCCGGACAGGAACAGCCCGATGCTGGCCGGCACGCCGTTCGCGAACGCGCTGGCGGCATAGGTGCCGCCGGCGAACACGGCCTGCTCGGTGTAGTCGCCGGCGGTGTCGTCGGGTGCCGCCGCCGTGCCCTGGGCGCCGTAGGTGAGGCCGAAGCTCGGCTTGTGGGTGGTGAACACGTTGATCGAGTTCGGACCCACCGCATTCAGGAGATTGGACAGGTCGAGGTCGTAGTTCTGCGCCAGCGCGGTGGCCACGGCGCTGTCGTTGGCCAGGCTGCTGTCGTGCACCAGGAAGTTCACGCCGCCGGCCGGCACCACGTAGCTCGGCTCGAAGTCGGCGGTGTGGTTGGCGACGCCGTTCGCGGGCGTGGCCGGCGTGGAGGGCGCGCAGGCGACACTGGCGTAGTTGAACGGGTACGGGTCGAGCAGCGCATACCAGCCGCGGGCGCCGCGGCCGCAGCTCTCGTGGTTGCCGCGGGTCATGACCCAAGGGGCGGCGGCCAGCAGCGGGTTCGCCGGCGTCAGCACGTCGGCGTTCCAGCTGTCGAAGGTGTCGCCCCAGGTCTCGTAGTTCGGGCTGGTGGCGTCGAGGCAGCCCGGATAGGTGTTGTTGCAGTTGGTGTCGCGGTAGAACCAGTCCCCGACATGGACGATCAGGTCGGGCTTGAAGGTCGCCTCCCAGCCGGCCAGGAACGCCCATGGGAAGGCGGTCGGGCTCGAGCAGTCCTGCTGGTTGCCGCCGTTGCTGGCCAGCGCCCCGTTCATGCGGCATCCGGTGTCGGCGGTGACCAGGATGGTGGACGGGAACAGCACCGGCAGCTTGAGGTCGACGCCGTCCACGGTGGCGGTGCGGAAGCCGTAGGGCAGCACCGTCTCGCACTCGGCCCAGCTGGTGGTGGCCATCGGCACGCCGCTGGCGAAGCTCGCGGGCGCGGTGTTCTGGACGAAGTACTGCGGGTAGCCGGCCTTGCCGTTGGTGGCGCCGGCGGCGCCCGGCAGGTTGGTGAGCTGCGCTCCGGTGAAGCGCACCCGCATCGGCACCACGATCCCGCGGTCCAACCGGACCACCGGGCAGGCGCCGCCCGAGATCACGGCGCGGGCCAGGATCGTGGGAAAGATGCTGGTGGGCTCGTCGCCCCAGGAGCCGGCCAGGATCGCGTTCACCGAGCTGCCGGGCGCCATCTGGATCCAGCGGGCGACGGTCTGGCCGCTGCCGCCGGTCTGGCCCTGGCTGCCCACCGCGCCGTCGAGGAGGGCCCGCAGCTGCGCCGGGGTCAGCGCCTGCAGCTCGGCCGCGTCCCGTTGCAGCAGCGCGATCTGCGGCGCCGGCAGGCTGGCGAGATACCCCGACACCTCGGCCGCGGTGATGCCGTAACGCTGCGCCAACAACTGCAGGACGTGGAGGCCGTTCGCCGCCGTTGCGGGGGCGGGACGACCGCCAAGGACGGATGCCAGCACGAGGCAGCCGAGCACGACACGCCGGATCATCATCGTTCAGTTGTCCTGGCAACCGTTCTGGTTCCGGACGATCCTACCGGGGCGATCCGGTGGCGGCGTGACAATTCAAAGGCAATGCGCGGCCGGACCACCCACGCTTCTGGCTCGACGATTTGACTACGCTCCGGCCGCGACCGGCACCATCCTCCCGCCAGTGCCGGCCGCCCTCCCCGGAGTCGCGGACTCCGGGACCGTGGCGCGATGGAGGGCGAACGGCTGGATCACGATGCGCCGATTGGCAACCACGAGCCCCGTCATGGGAGGGGCACGCCCGAGCACGAGCTGGCGCTGGCCGGCTTCCTGTCGCGGGAGCACGGCACCGCGCGCCACCACCTCAGCGCCTCGCAGTCCGAGACCGTGTCGATCCCCGCGCTGCTGGCGCTGGCGGACGACGAGGACCGGCGTCGCTGGGACACCCTGCAGCTCGGCTACACCGATCCGCTGGGGGCACCGTGGCTGCGGGGCACCATCGCCGGCTCCTACCGCAGCGCCGCCGCCCACGATGTCGTGTGCTTCGCCGGTGCCCAGGAAGCGCTGTTCGCGGTGCTGCACGCGCTGCTGGGCCGCGGCGACCACGCGATCGTGGTGCTGCCGAACTACCCCGCGGTGGAGGCGCTGGCGCTCAGCCTGTGCAGCGTGTCCGGCGTGGCGCTCGATCCGGACGACGGATGGTCGCTCGACCTCGACGCGCTGGCGTGCGCGATCCGGCCCGACACGAGGCTGATCGCGATCAGCTTCCCCAACAACCCGACCGGCCACATCCTGCCGCGGGCGCAGCTGGACGCCCTGATCGCATTATGTCGCCGCCGCGGCATCTGGCTGCTCAGCGACGAGGTGTACCGGCTGACCGAGCGCGACCCGGCGCGCCGGCTGCCGCAGGCGGCGGACACCTACGAGCGCGGCATCTCGCTCGGCGCGCTATCCAAGGCGCACGGCCTGCCGGGCCTGCGCATCGGCTGGGCGGCCTGCCGCGATCCCTGGCTCGTCACCCGCATGGCGATGAAGCGGCAGTACCTGTCCACCTGCAGCGCCGGCCCCAGCGAGGTGCTGGCCCAGATCGCGATCAAGGCCGCCCCCGCCATCATCGACCGCAACCGGCAACTCGCGGAGGCCAACCTGTCGCTGCTGCGCGGCTTTCTGGACCGCCACCCGGACCTGTTCGAATGGACCGTGCCGGAGGGCGGCATGGTCGGCTACGTGCGCTACAAGGGGCCGGACGGCGTCGAGGCGTGGACACACCGCATGGCGCGGGAGGCCGGGGTGCTGCTGCTCCCGGCCAGCGTGTTCCGCTCGACGCTGCTGGAGCTGCCGGCCGACCGGTTCCGGGTGGGCTTCGGCTGCCTGGGGGTGGACGCGGGGCTGGACGCGCTGGAGCGGGTGCTTGGGGTAGAGTGCCAACCTTCAGCGGCATCTCGCATCGAGTAGGTCCCCATCGCCGGCGCTCCCAGCGCATGGGCAGGCCGGGCTGCCCATCGACCTCAAGGCCATCGATCCGAGCCGAGTAGCTGTTCGCCTTCAGGTCCATAGCCGCCGGCGCAACGGACGGCCGGACCGCGATGCGTTCCAGGTCCTGACGACACCGGCCGCCTGATTGTCAGCGATCGCTACGGCCCGGGCGGCGCCGCCGCAGCGCCCGGCGGGCGCAGCCGGTCCCGCTCATAGCCGGCCTGCACCCCCACGGTGATGCCGTATGGCAGGGCGGTCTCGACGCCGGCCGACACGCCCTGCCCGCTCAGCTCAGGCCGGTCGTGCCAGCGCGGCCCCTGCTCGGTGCCGGCGGCGACGTAGGCACGGGTGGTGCCGCCGAGGAGGCCGCTGTCGAGACGCACCGCGGCGCCGTGGGTGCCATTGGAACCGAACGTGGTGATGACCTCGCCGCCCGCGATGACGCCACCGCTGACCAGGGGCGGAGTGCCGCCGGGGAGCGTCGGCGGCGGCGCCAGCGAGGTGTCGAGCGGGGTCGCGAGCAGCACGCCCGCGTCCGGGGACACCGCCCGGGCGGCACCGGCCCAAACGACGAGGATGGCGGCGAGCGTGCCCAGCGGCAGCGACGCCGGGGCACGCATCAGGCGCCGACTTTCGCGACCCGCAGCGTGTTGGTAGTGCCGGCGCGGCCGAACGGCACCCCGGCGGCGACCACCAGCAGGTCGCCCGGACCGGCGATCCCGGTGGCCTGCGCCAC
>CAXUBN010000255.1:0-4192 GCA_964249255.1 uncultured Acetobacteraceae bacterium
CGCCCAGCGTCAGCACGCCGATCAGGGTGTAGATCTCGGTGCACCCCCAAACAATAAAAAAAGCGCCGCCGATCACCACGGCGGCGATCACGTCCAGCTCCATGCCGATGCCCACCACCGGAGAGCCCACCCCGGAGCGCGCGGTGATGACGATGCCGCCCAGCGCCGACAGCACGCCCGACACCACGTAGACCGAGAAGATCCGCGGCACGATCCGCACCCCGGACAGCCGCACCGCCTCGCCGTTGGAGCCGATCGCCACGATCAGCCGGCCATACGCGGTCAGCCGCAGCACGAACGCGGTGGCGGCGAACACCAGCAGCATCAGCAGCACCGGCAGCGGGATGCCCAGCACGGTCCCGCGGTTGAAGCCGCCGTCGAGCCAGGCGCCGTTGTCGGCGACGAAGATCGGATGGCCCTCGGACACGATCAGCGCGATGCCGCGGGCGATGGTCATCCCCGCCAGCGTCACCACGAAGGCCGGCATCCGGCGCATCGCCACGAAGTAGCCGGACACCGCGCCCAGCGCGCCGCCGGCCGCCAGGCTGAGCGGGATCGCCCCCCACAGCGACATCGACGTCAGCAGCGACGCGCACAGGATGCTGCCGAGTGCCGCGACCGAGCCCACCGACAGGTCGATGCCGCCGGTCAGGATCACCAGCAGCATGCCCATGGCGATCACGCCGGTGCTGGCCACCTGGCGCAGCACGTTCTCGATGTTGCGGCCGCTGAGGAAGCTGGTCGAGATGAAACTCGCCACCAGCACCAGCACCACGAAGATCGCGACCGTGCCGGTGCTGGCGGCGAGCGACCGCCAGTCGAGCCGCCGCCCCGCACGTCCGCCGGACCCGTCGGTCCCGGGTTCGACCCCCTGCTCGACCCCGGACTCAGCCGTCCGCACCACCGCCATTCAGGCCTCCCCGGATCCGACGCCGACGTGCGCCACGCTGCGCAGGGCCAGCTGCATGATGCGCGCCTCGGAGAACTCGTCCCGCGCGCGCAATTCGCCGCTGATGCGGCCGCCGCTCATCACCAGGATGCGGTCGGAGGCGCCGATCACCTCGATCAGGTCCGACGAGATGACGATCACGCCGAGCCCGCTCGCCGCCAGCGCCTCGATCAGCCCGTAGATCTCCGAGCGGGCGCCGACGTCCACGCCCCGCGTCGGCTCGTCCAGGATGATGATGCGGCAGCCGGCGTCGAGCCACTTCGCCAGCACCACCTTCTGCTGGTTGCCGCCGGACAGGCTGCTCACCGCGAGGTCGAGGTTGCGGGCGCGGATCGTGGTGCGCCGCGCCACGTCGCGGGCCGCCGCGCGCTCGGCCGTGCGGCGGATCACCCCGAACCGGTTGGTGAACCGTCGCAGGCAGGTGAAGGTCACGTTCTGCCGGATCGGCAGCGCCAGCACGAGGCCCTGCGACTTGCGGTCCTCCGGCACCAGGCCGATGCCCGCCGCCACGCCCTGCCGCGGGCTGCGGATCGTCACCCGGCGCCCGGACACGCTGATCGTGCCGGCCTCCAGCCCGCCGGCGCCGAAGATCGCGCGCGCCAGCTCGGTGCGGCCGCTGCCGATCAGGCCCGCGATGCCAAGCACCTCGCCAGCGTGCAGGGCGAACGACACGTCCCGGACCAAGCCGGCGGCGGACACGCCCTCGACGCGCAGCAGCTCGGCGCCCCGCGTGCGCGCCACCTTGGGGAACAGCTGCGCGGTTTCGCGCCCGACCATCAGCGCGATCAGCCGGTGCTCGTCCATGCCGGCGGCGGGATAGGTGCCGACCGTGCGCCCGTCCTTGAGCACGGTGATCTGGTCGGCGATGCGGAAGATCTCGTCGAGCCGGTGCGAGATGTAGACCACGCTGACGCCGCGCCGCGACAGGTCGCGCACCACGTCCAGCAGCCGCGTCACCTCGGGCGGCGCCAGCACCGCGGTCGGCTCGTCCAGGATCAGGATGCGGACCTGGCGCGACATCGCCTTGGCGATCTCCACCGCCTGCTGGTGGGCCAGCGGCAGGGTGCCGACCAGGGCGCCCGAATCGATCGCGAAGCCCAGCCCGTCCAGCAGACGCCGCGCCCGGGCGCGCAGCCGGCGCGCGTTCACCAGGAACGGCAGCTCGCCCAGGAAGATGTTCTCGGCCACCGTCAGCTCGGGCGCCAGCGCCAGCTCCTGGTGGATGATGCCGATGCCCATCGCCCGGGACGCGTGCGGCGAGGCGATGACGGTCCGCTCGCCGTCGATGCGGATCTCGCCGCCGGTCGCCTGGTGCACGCCGGCCAGGATTTTCATCAGCGTGGACTTGCCGGCGCCGTTCTCGCCCAGCAGCGCGTGCACCTCGCCGGCCCGCACCGAGAACGACACGTCGTCCAAGGCCCGGATGCCGCCGAACACCTTGGAGATCCTGGTCATGGCGACGCTGGGGGCGTCGGGGCGGCGAGAACCGTCGGATACGTCCGGAGCGTCCGGCAGCAGGACGGCGTCGGACGGCATGCGGGGTGGCTCGGCTCGACCCGGCTCAGAACACCGCGTCGGGCTTGTAGTACTGCGCGGCGTTCGCCTTGGTGATCGCGACCGGCGGCGTGTAGGTGACCTTCGGCGTGCCCGGGGGCACCTGGTGGTTGGCCGCCTTCACCGCGAGGTCGACCGCCATCTTGCCGATCACGGCGGGATCGTTCAGGCCGGTGGCGCCGTAGCGGCCGTCCTCGATCAGCTTCACCGCCTCCTTCTGGCCGTCTGCGGCGGCGAACACCAGGATGCCCTTGTCGGTCTTGCCGGCGTCCTGGATCGCGCGCATCGCGCCCAGCGCCATGCTGTCGTTCTCCGCCAGCACGGCGTTGATGTCGGGGTGCGCGGTGAGCAGGTCCTCCATCGCCTTGACGCCGCCCTCCTGGGTCCAGCCGCCCCAGCCCTGGCCGACCACGGTGAAGCCGGCATGGCCGAGCCGGCGCAGCTGCGCCTCCAGGATGCCCTGCATCACGCCATCGCGCCGCGCCTCACCGACCACGTTGCCCTGGTCGCCGCTGAGCACCGCGACATGCAGGTCCTTTCCGTTCACCTGGCCGATCAGCCAGTCGCCGATCAGCCGGCCGTTCTCGGCGTTGTCGGACTGGATCGTGGTCAGCACCGGCGCCGACGGGTCGATCGAGCTGTCGACGATGATCACCGGCACGTGCGCCGCCGCCGCGTCGCGGGTGACGCCCACCAGGCCCTTGGCGTCCTTGGGGTCCATGATCAGCACGTCGATGTTCTGCGACAGCATGTCGCCGACGTCGGAGATCTGCTTCAGCAGGTCGTTGTTGGCGTCGGCGGTGACGACCTGGGCGCCCATCGCCTTGGCCTCCTTCAGCACCGCGACCTGTAGCGCCGCGTAGTACGGCGCGTTCTGGGTCAGCATCGACAGGCCGATCTTGATCGTCTTCGCGTCGGCGCCCGGCGCCGCCGCGAGTGCCATGCCACCGGCCAGGACCGCCGCGCTGAGGATCGTCTTCATGGTGTTCCGCCCTTCCCTGGGGACGCGCCGGACCGTGCCCGTAACCTCGACCCCTTATGATGTAGCAATACAACATTCAAATTGGCTCTCTTCAAGCTAAAAAGCTGATTTTGCGGTGCAAAAGATGCCAAAACGGTTGCCGAAGTCGTTCAGCGCGTAATAGGACTACGAAAAAGCATCGCGTTCCCCCGCTGGAAGGCCGTCATCGATGTCCCTGCCCATGCCCGCCTCCGTCCGTATCCAGCCCGCGACCGGGGAGATGACGGGACGCACCCGGCGCTACGAGAAGCGATACGACGATCTCGCCGGGCTGTTCGCCGACGAGGCCGCCTTCGCCGATCTGGTCCGCACGCGCGGCACGGAGGTCGCCTACCGGGTGGACGAGTTCCGCCCGTCAGAGCGCGCCGGCGACGTGATCTTCGGCACCAGCACGCTGCAGCCGGGCCGGGTCGGTGCCGAGTTCCTGTTCACCCGCGGCCACATCCATGCGGTAGGCGACCGGCCGGAGATCTACCACTGCCAGTCCGGCCACGGCGTGATGCTGATGGAGCTGGCGGACGGCACCGTGCGGGCCGCCGAGATGACCCCGAACAGCCTGGTCTACGTGGCGCCGCACTGGATCCACCGCAGCGTCAACGTCGGCGCGGAGCCGCTGGTGACGCTGTTCTGCTACCCGGCCGATGCCGGCCAGGACTACGACATCATCG
>CAXUBN010000256.1:0-4165 GCA_964249255.1 uncultured Acetobacteraceae bacterium
TCCTCGTGCAGGCTGGCGCTCCCGGCGGTGGCGCAGCCATCGGCCAGGTCGAGGTCGGCGGCCCGCCCGGCGGACGGGGCCAGCCAGCATCCCCGCAACGGGACCAGGATCAGGAGCGCGCGCGGCTTGGAGATCTGTGTCATCGGGGGATAAGGGTGGCCCAGCCTCCGCACGGTGGCAACGTGCGGCACCACGGAGGGCCAGGCCGGACGGGGCCGGGCCGGAACCAGGACGGGAACCGGAACCGATGCCCAGGCCCGACCCGTTCCTCCTGGCGCTGATCGCCACCGTGCTGCTCGCCACCGTGCTGCCGTGCCGGGGCGGGGCGGTGCCGCTGTTCCACGCGCTGACGATCGCCGTGATCGCCGTGATGTTCTTCATGCAGGGCGCGCGGCTGTCGCGCGCGGCGACGGTGGCCGGGCTCGGCCATTGGCGGCTGCACCTGGCCATCCTGGGCTGCACCTTCGGGCTGTTCCCGCTGCTGGGGCTGGGGCTGCACGCGCTGCTGCCCGCCCTGCTGACCCCGACCCTGTGGCTGGGCGTGCTGTTCGTCTGCGTGCTCCCGTCCACCGTGCAGTCCTCGATCGCCTTCACCTCCATCGCGCGGGGCAACGTCCCGGCCGCGGTGTGCGCGGCCACCGCGTCCAACCTGTTCGGCATCGCGATCACGCCGCTGCTGACCGCCCTCGTGCTGGCCGGCGCCACCCACGGCGCCCCCCACGGTGGCGACGTGTCAGCCAGCAGCGTGCTCGACATCGCGCTGCAGCTGCTGCTGCCGTTCGTGGCCGGCCAGCTGCTGCAGCCGCTGATCGGCGCCTGGGCGCTGCGCCGCCGTGCCGTGCTCGGCCTCACCGACCGCGGCTCGATCCTGATCGTGGTCTACACCGCCTTCAGCGAGGCGGTGGTGCAGGGGCTGTGGCGGGCGGTGCCGGCGAGCCAGCTCCTCCTGGTGCTGCTGGTCGACGCGGCGCTGCTGGCCGCCGTGCTGCTGCTCGCCCGGACCGGCGCCCGCGCCACCCGATTCGCCACCGCCGACGAGATCGCCATCGTGTTCTGCGGCTCGAAGAAGACCCTGGCCACGGGCGTCCCGATGGCCGGTGTGCTGTTCCCCGCCGCGGTCGTGGGCCAGATCGTGCTGCCCCTGATGATCTTCCACCAGCTGCAGCTCTTCGTGTGCGCCCTGCTGGCCCGGCGCTACGCGCGGCGAGGGGACGTCGTCCAGGCGGCCTGAGGCCAGGCCACCGCCCCCCGGGTGCGGGCGCGCCGCCTCGCGGTCGGGCCATGGCGGCCTCACCGTTCGGGATCACGGGATCGTCGAGGCCGGCGCGCATCCGGTCGACAACGGTCATCTCAAGAACCGGCCGCGATCTTGCTTCCGAACCGGACGTTGCCGCCGCCGAGACCGTGCGCGCCGGCTGCCCCTCCTCGCGGTGCAGCAGCACCAGGGGAACACCCAATCGAAGTCGAAGCTTCTGAGTATGGCCGAGCTGCATCAGCACGGTGGCCGGGGGCCTGCCCGGACAAGCCCACCGCCGCTGCGGATACGGGGCAGGGGACGAGAAATGGCGGTGGATGCCGGACCTGGATGCCGTCGATCAGCAGACCGACACATCGCGCTTCCCGAAGCGACGAGGATGCACCCTATGCACCCGCATCCCGATGACGGGACGATGCGTCCTGCCCTGGGATCGGGCTCGGGGACGTCGCCCCGAGCCCGTCAGTCTCAGAACGTGTAGTTCAGCCGCCCGTAGTAGAACCCGCCGGTGATCGGGATCTGCAACGAGGTCTGGTCGAACCGCGACACGTTGACGTAGCCGACCTCGGCCGGCAGCTCGCGCGGTACCATGTTGAAGATGTCGGACCCGCCGATGGCGGCATGCCAGCGCTTGCTGATCTGGTAGCCGATCTCGAGGTCCGTCAGCCAGACCGGCGTCTGCTTGAACTCCAGGAAATCGCTGCCGGAGAACTGAAGCGCCGGCGGCGCCAGGTCCGCATACTGCTCCTCGGTGGTCGTCTGTCCCCAGCGCGTCTCGCGCACGTTGACGTCGAACTTGCCGATCTTCCAGAACGCATCGAGGATCAGCTTGCTGCGCGGGTTGGCGGTGGTGATGTAGCCCACGCCCTGCGTGGTCAGGAACGGGTCGCCCTGGCTGTCGGTGCCCAGGTGGTGCAGACGGGTGCGGTTGAGGTCGAGCGCAACGCTCCAGTTCACCGTGCCGTACTGCCGGAAATTGGAGAAGTAGTCGGCAGCGATGTTGGCGCCCTGGGTCCGGGTGCTGGCCCCGTTGGCGAAATAGAACGCCGAGACCTGATCCACCTCCGTGGTGGAGGCGATCGGGGTTCCGGTCAGCTCGATCGCGTTGAGCGCCGCCTGCCCGGTCACGCCGCCGGCGCCGACGATGCGGTCGCGGATGTTGATCTGGTAGATGTCGGCGGTGATGCTGAGGTTGCGGATCGGCTCCAGCACCACGCCCACCGAGGCGTTGGTGGAGCGCTCCGGCTTCAGCGGCACCGCGCCGATCGAGCGGGCGGCGGCCGAGTTCACCGCGAGGTCGCCGCTGGCGCTGGTGGGACCAACGTTGAGCGCGCTGAAGTTCTCCTCCGCCAGCGTCGGCGCCCGGAAGCCGTTGCTGATCGTGCCGCGGATCGCGAACTGGCGCGTGAAGTCGTAGCGGGCCGCGACCTTGCCGTTTTCGGTGTCGCCGAAGTCGGTGTAGTGCTCGTAGCGACCGGCGAAGTCGAGGTCCAGCTTCGGTATCGGATGGGTGTCGATGTCGATGTAGCCGGCATACACGTCGCGGTAGAAGTTGCCGGCGTTCTGCGGCCGCAGTCCCGCGAAGCCCTGGGTTCCGCCGAGTTCGTAGGAGGCCGGGTTGCCGGCGCCGAGCTTGTAGATGTCGACGCGGTTCTCGGCGCCAAAGGCGACGTTGAGGGGCCGGCCGAACACCGTCACCGGCTTGGTGAAGTCGAGGTTGTTGGTCCACTGGCCGGTCTTCTGGGTCTGTGCCAGCACCTTGGTCGGCGTGAAGCCCGGGGCCTGCCCGAAGTCCGGATCGCCCGGCGATTGGTCGCCGTTGGCGAACAGGTCGATGTTGCCGGTGTTCTTGTTGCCGATGTCGGTCTCGTCGTCGCCGTAGGTGGTGCTGAGGTTGACGTGGAAGCCGAAGAAGTCGTCGGCCTTCAGCCCCAGCGTGGCGGCGTAGTCGTTCTCCTCGTCGGTCTCGCGCGGCGAGAAGCCGGACGGGTAGATGGTCGGAAGCCGGTTCGGCGTGCGCCAGTTCTCGTAGCCCTCGGAATGGCGGTGGCCGTAGGTGATCAGGCTGTAGCCCTGCAGGCCGCCGAACAGGTCGGGCGCCAGCGTCTCGCCGGCGGCGACGCTGAGCGTCTCGCGGGTCTCTTCTGGCACGCCAATGATCTTGTTCTCGTTGCCGGGCTCCGGAAAGTTGTCCGGCACGAAGCCGTAGGACAGCTGTTGCGGGGTCGGAACGAAAGCGGAGGTGCGGTCGTCGACCGTGTTTCTGACGAAGAAGTCCTTGTGGTAGAACTGCCCGCCGAGATGGATGTAGCCGTCCCGTCCGAACGCCAGCCCGCCGTCGGCGTCGAGCTGGGTCAGAAAGCCGTCGCCGTTTACGGCGTTGGCCCCGGTCTCGGCGCTGGCGTTCAGCCCGTGGTCGATCTTCTTGGTGATGATGTTGACCACGCCGGCGATGGCGTCGGAGCCGTACTGCGCGGCGGCGCCGTCCTTCAGCACCTCGACGTGGTCGATCGCGGCAGCCGGGATCATGTTGATGTCGGGCGCGGTCGAGCCCTGCTCGGGCCCGGCGTCGGCTGAGATGTTGGAGGTCGGGTGGCGGCGGACGCCGTCGAGCAGGACCAGGGTCTCGTTCGGGTTGAGGCCGCGCAGGATGATGTTGGCTGTCAGCGCCGCGGTGTCTGAACCCTCGGTCTTGGCGTCGATGGAGGGGTCGGTCTTGGTCAGCTGGTCGCCCAGGGTGACGAGCCCGGAGCGGCGCAGCGAGGCGGCGCTGATCACGTCGATCGGGCTGGTACTGTCGCGGGCCTTGGTGTTGAGGGTGCGGGTGCCGGTGACGATGACGCTCTCGCCGGTGTCCGCGGCGGCCGGCACGGCGGCCCCGGCGCCGGCGCTGCCAGGGCCGGTCGGCGT
>CAXUBN010000257.1:0-4122 GCA_964249255.1 uncultured Acetobacteraceae bacterium
TTCAGCAGGTCGAGCACGTATCGCGCGTAGATCGCGGTGGAGCCGAACTGCGGGTTGCCGAAGCCGGCCGGCGCGGTCGAGCGACCGATGCCCGGCAGGTCAAGCGTGATCACCTGGAACCGCGATGCGAGTCCGGTCTGCTGGTACTGGAACAGCGCCCCGGGCAGCGGATAGCCGTGGATCAGCACGAGGGGCGTACCGGTGCCGGTCACCTGGTAGAAGATCGTGGCGCCGTTGTCGGTGAAGCTGGAGCCCTGCCTCCCGTCGGCGACGACGCCCTGGGCGTGGGTAGGCGGTGCCGGAAGGACCTGCGCGAAGGCGGACGCGACGGGGACGAGCGCCGTCGTGGCCAGGAGCGGCAGGGCGAGCAGGATCGATTTCATGGGGGTATCCTCGGGGACGGACGGCCGATCGATGGGCGCCGACGCCGCCCGAACCCCCCGCCGTCGTCCGCGGTTCTCTCACAAGCCCGTCATGCGGCAGCGGCGTGGCTCGATCCCTACTCCTCCCGAAAGGGGACCAGGGCATTCACCAGCCGGATCAGCTCGCTCGGCAGATAGGGCTTCTTCAGGAACGTGTAGCCGAGGTCACTGCGCCAGGATGGCTGCATGGCATCGGGGCGACCGGACGCGATGACCACCGGGATGCCGGGGCAGGATCGTCTCACATGGCCGGCCACCTGCCCGCCATCGAGGCCACCCGGCATGTGGAAGTCGGTGACCAGGATATCCGGACGGGCATCCGACTGATTCAGCATCGCCACGGCCTGGACGCCGGTCTCCGCCTCCACCACCTCGTAGCCGGCATCCTGAAGGCTTTCGGACATGATCTCGCGGATATGGCGCTCGTCTTCGACCAAAAGGATGAACAAACGCCACTCTTTCCTGCTTGGCCCGGCGATTGGCCCAGGCGAAGGTAACGAGACGACGATACCACGTCCCCCTGCAGGGACCCCGACAATGACGATGGCATTATCGTCTGGAACCGGACCAGATGCTGGTTGACGCGCTCAGGACGGCCTGCCGATGACCAAGGAACCGATGCTGCCATCATCCTTCACCACGTCGGAGGACGGGCATCACATCTCGGATGGCCGGAACGTGATCCCGGCCGACGGACGCGAACGGACCGACATCTTCTTCGCCGCGGTCGAGATGAGCCGGATGCCGATGTGCCTGACCGATCCGCATCGGGATGACAATCCCATCGTCTTCTGCAACCGGGCGTTCGAGACGCTGACCGGCTACCAGCAGGAGGAGATCCTGGGGCGCAACTGCCGCTTCCTGCAGGGACCGGGAACCGACCGCGCCTGCGTCGCCGAGATCGGGCGCGCCCTGGCGGCGGGCGAGGACGTCCACATGGAGCTGATGAACTACAGGCGGGACGGATCAAGCTTCTGGAACGCGCTGTTCATCAGCCCGGTGGTCGATACCAACGGAAAGCTGGTGCACCACTTCGCGAGCCAGCTCGACGTGACCCGCCGGCGCGAGGCGGAGGCGGTGCTGCAGCAATCGCAGCGCATGGAAACGCTGGGTTCCATGGCGTCGACCCTGGCGCACGAGTTCAACAACCTGATGACCATCGTGATGGCCAACCTGGAGCGGCTCGAGACCGAACCGGATGCTGGGCGGCGAACCCGGCAGATCGAGCGGGCCGCGTGGGGAGCGCGCCGGGCCACGCGGCTCACCGACCAGATGCTGTCGTTCGCGCGGCGGCAGTTCCACGACAACCGGACGCTCGACGTCAACGCCACCCTGGCCAACTGCGACGCCATCCTGGACCAGATGGCGGGTGCCAGCATCCGGGTCAGGCTCGACCTGGCTGACGCGCCGCTGCTGGCCTCGCTGGATGCCAGCCAGCTCGAGATGGCGCTGCTGAACCTGGTGCGCAACGCCGCCGACGCGGTGCCGCCGGGCAGCGAGATCGCCATCACCACCCGGCCGCGCCGCCTGGACGGGCCGGGCAGCGGGCCCGCGCTGGAGGTGGCGGTGACCGACGCCGGCACCGGCATGACGCCGGAGGTGGCGCAGCGGGCGCTGGAGCCGTTCTTCACCACCAAGGCGATCGGCAAGGGAACCGGGCTCGGTCTATCGATGGTCAAGGGTTTCGTCGAGCAGTCCAACGGCACGCTCGAGCTGGAAACGGCGCTTGGGGTCGGCACCACGATCCGGCTGGTGTTCCCCGTTGTCGCCGCGGATGGGGCCGCGGACGGGGCCGACTAGGCCGGCTGCGGCGACGGGAAACCCTCCGATGTGCAACCTGTATGCGGTGACCACCGGCCAGCAGGCGATCCGCGAGCTGACCCGGGCCCTGGACGACCGCACCGGCAACCTACCCCGTCTGCCCGGGGTGTTCCCGGACTACCCGGCGCCGATCGTGCGCAACGGACAGGGCGGGCGCGAGCTGGTCATGGCGCGCTGGGGCATGCCCTCGCCCGCCTTCGCCCTCCGGAACCGCAGGAGCGATTCCGGCGTCACCAACATCCGCAACACGGGATCGGCCCATTGGCGGCGCTGGCTCGGCGTCGAGCATCGCTGCGTGGTACCCTTCAACAGCTTCTCCGAGCACGAGCACCTTCCCGACGGCAGCAAGCCTACGATCTGGTTCGCATTGGACGAGAGCCGGCCGCTGGCCTGCTTCGCCGGGCTGTGGTGTCGGTGGAGCTCGGTGCGCAAGGTGCGGGACGGCGAGACCACCGACGACCTATTCGGCTTCCTGACCACCGAGCCGAATGCCCTGGTCGGCACCTATCACCCCAAGGCGATGCCGGTGATCCTGACCACGCCGGACGAGATCGATCGGTGGATGACCGCGCCGGCCGCGCAGGCGCTGTCGCTGCAGCGGCCGCTACCCGACGACGCGCTGCGCATCGTGCGGCGCGGCGGCAAGAGCGACGGCGACGACGACGACGACGACGACGACGCTTGAGTTGAGCCCTCGTTCTAGCGGGACCGCTCCACCCCCGCCCACCAATCGGCATACGGCGTGTTCGCGGCCATCCTGCGGTTGAGATCGGGAGCGCCATCCGTCCACCAAGGCGGCCCACGCTCACCCAGCTCCACCTTGGCGGCATCGACCCGGAGGCGAGCGGCCTCGATCGCGGCGGGATCGCCGGCCCTCATCGCGATGCCCTTGGCGCGCCGGGCCGCCATCAGCGCACGGGTCAGCGCCGCGCGCCGCGCGTCGCACAGCGCCGGATCGGCACACCGCCACAGCCGTCCCCGCACCACCAGGTAGCGCCCGTCCGGCGTGACCGGGGGGCGCATGCCGGATCGGACGTCAGCCGGCCGCGGCGGCCTGGCCGATCGCCGCCAGGTCGTCTCCGGTCAGCGCCACGTCGACGGCGCCCAACGTTTCCTCCAACCGCAGCCGGCGGCGCGCACCCACCAGCGGAACGATGTCCTCCCCCTGCGCCGCCACCCAGGCGATGGCGATCTGTGCGACGCTGACCCCCTTCGCCTCTGCCATGCCGCGCAACAGTTCGACCAGTGCCATGTGCCGGTTGAGGTTCTCGCCCTGGAAGCGCGGATCCCGCCAGCGGCTATCGGTCGGGTCACGCTCGGCCTCCGGCTGCAGGTGGCCGCTGATCAGCCCGCGCGCCAGCACGCCATAGGCGGTGATGCCGATGCCGTGGCGGCGGCAGACGTCGAGGACGCCGCGCTCAATGCCGCGCGAGATCAGCGAGTAGTCGATCTGGAGGTCGCAGATCGGGTGCACCGCGGCCGCGCGCCCGATCGTGTCCGCGTCAAGCTCGGACAGGCCGATGTGGCGCACGTAGCCTTCCTTCACCAGGTCGGCGATCGCGCCGATCGTGTCCTCGATCGGCACTTCCGGATCGAGCCGGGCCGGCCGGTAGATGTCGAGGTGGTCGACCCCCAGCCGGGCCATCGAGTAGGCGACGAAGCTGCGGATCGCCTTGGGCCGGCAGTCGAACCCGCTGGGCCGTCCCCACACGTCGCGCAGCACGCCGAACTTGACGCTGAGCAGGTAGCTGTCGCGCGCCCGGCCGCGGATCGCCTCGCCGACCAGAAGCTCGTTGTGGCCCATGCCGTAGAAGTCGCCGGTGTCGAGCAGCGTGATGCCGGCGTCGAGCGCCGCGTGGATGGTGGCGATGCCCTCCGA
>CAXUBN010000258.1:0-4116 GCA_964249255.1 uncultured Acetobacteraceae bacterium
GGCGCCGGCGGCGCCGGGGCGGTGTCGGCCGCCCCATACGGCTCCGCCTCGATCCTGCCGATCTCCTGGGCCTACATGTTGCTGATGGGGGCACCCGGCCTGCGCCGCGCCACGGAGGTCGCGATCCTGAACTCGAACTACGTCGTGCGCCGGCTGCAGCACGCCTACCCCGTGCTCTACCGCGGCGCCCGCGGCCGCGTCGCGCACGAGTGCATCATCGACCTGCGGCCGTTCAAGGACAGCGTCGGCATCACCGTCGACGACATCGCCAAGCGGCTGATCGACTACGGCTTCCACGCGCCCACGGTCAGCTTCCCGGTGGCCGGCACCTTCATGATCGAGCCGACGGAGTCCGAGGGCCAGGCCGAGCTGGACCGCTTCTGCGATGCCATGCTGAGCATCCGCGCCGAGATCGCGGCGATCGAGGAGGGGCGCATGACGACGGCGGACTCGGCCCTGCGCCACGCGCCGCACACCGTCCGCGACGTGGTCGCCGACACGTGGGATCGGCCCTACGCGCGCACGGCGGGCTGCTTCCCGGACGGCGTCAGCCGCGACAAGTACTTCCCGCCGGTGGGCCGCCTCGACAACAGCTACGGCGACCGCAACCTGGTCTGCTCGTGCCCGCCGATCGAGCTGTTCGCCGAGGCAGCGGAGTAGGGCCAGGGCGCTGCCCTGGAGCCGCCAAGGGCCGGCCGCCCTTGGAACCCACGACCGAAGGATCGGTGTCCAGAGGCTGCGCCTCTGGCAGGGTCCAGGGGCAGGGCCCCTGGCCTTAGAAGACCCCGCGGTCGAACGCCGCTCCGGTCTTCGCCTGCACGTCCTCGAACGTGACGCCCGGCGCCAGCTCCAGCAGCGTCAGCCCGCCCCCCGGCTTCTTGCCCGCCTTGTCGCAGCCCATCACGCACAGGTCGGTGACGATGAGGTCCACCACGCCGGTGCCGGTCAGCGGCAGGGTGCAGCGCTCCACCAGCTTCGAGGTGCCGTCCTTGCTCGCGTGCTCCATCACCACCACCACGCGCTTGACGCCGGCCACCAGGTCCATGGCGCCGCCCATGCCCTTCACCACCTTGCCGGGGATGGTCCAGTTGGCGATGTCGCCGTCGCCCGACACCTCCATGGCGCCCAGGATGGTGAGGTCGATGTGGCCGCCGCGGATCATCGCGAAGCTGTCCGCGGACGAGAAGAACGACGAGGTCGGCAGCGCGGTGATGGTCTGCTTGCCGGCGTTGATCAGGTCCGCGTCGATCTCGTCCTCATACGGGAACGGACCCATGCCCAGCATCCCGTTCTCGCTCTGCAGCGTCACGTGCATGCCGTCCGGGATGTAGTTCGCCACCAGCGTCGGGATGCCGATGCCGAGGTTGACGTAGAACCCATCCTGCAGCTCCCGTGCGGCGCGGGCGGCGATCTGGTCTCGGGTCCAGGGCATCAGAGTTCGCTCCCCGCCGACGCGGAGGCCGGCTGGCCCGTCGCGGGACGGGCGCGCACCGTGCGCTTCTCGATCGGCTTCTCGTTGACCGTGCACCGGATGACGCGGTCCACGTAGATCCCGGGCGTGTGGATGTGGTCGGGATCGAACGTGCCGGCCGACACGATCTCCTCCGCCTCGACCACCGTGGTCTTGGCCGCCGTCGCCATCACCGGGTTGAAGTTCCGCGCCGTCTTCCGATACACGAGGTTGCCCTCCGGATCGGCCTTCCACGCCTTGACGATGGCGAGATCAGCCTTGAGCCAGGTCTCCCGCACGTAGGTTTCCCCGTCGAACATCTCCGTGGGCTTGCCCTCGGCGATCACGGTGCCGACGCCGGTGCGCGTGTAGAAGGCCGGGATGCCGGCGCCGCCGGCGCGGATGCGCTCGGCCAGCGTGCCCTGCGGGTTCAGCTCGAGCTCCAGCCGCTTCGACAGGTAGAGCGTCTCGAACAGCTTGTTCTCGCCCACGTACGAGCTGACCATCTTGCGGATCTGGTTGTTGTCCAGCAGCACCCACAGCCCAAGCCCGTCGGCGCCGCAGTTGTTGGCGATGATCGTGAGGTCGCGGACGCCGTGCTCGCGGATGGCCGCGATCAGCGTTTCCGGGTTGCCGGACAGGCCGAAGCCGCCGCACATGATGGTCATCCCGTCGAACAGCACCCCCTCCAGCGCCGAGGCGGTGCCCTCATGGACCTTCTTCATGCGTTCCCTCCGGGATGCCGGATCTCGTCTGGGGCCGCCTCGCCGCGGGATGGAAAGGCTGGCCCCGCGACCGGCGGTCGTTACGACGACTGCTCCACCATATCCATCCGCGCCGCGCAAGCCGCCGCGGCCCGCATGACGGGCGCGAGGTGCCAGCTCTAGTGGGCGGGCGCGTCCGGATCGAGCCAGCCGATCTGGCCGTCGCGCCGGCGGTAGACCACGTTGATGCCGCCGCTGGCGCTGTTGCGGAACATCAGCACGACGCGGTTGGCGAGATCGAGCTGCATCACCGCCTCGCCCACGGTCAGCGTGGCGATGGCGGTCTCGCGCTCCGCCACCACGGTGGCATAGACCGCCATATCGCGGCCGGGGCCGGCGTCGCCGACCCGCGCCACGTGGCGGTTCTCCGCCTGGCTCAGGATGTCCTGGCTCAGGATGTACTGCCGCCCGACCTCCGGTTGCCGCCGATGCGCCAGGTCGCGCGCGTGCTCGCCCACCCGCCGCCGGTAGCGGCGCAACCGGCGCGTGATGTGCTCGGCCGCGTCGTCGAAGGCGCCGGGCGCATCGGCCGCCTCGCCCTCGCCGCGCACCAGCAGCCCCTGCGCCGCCTGCACGCTGATGTCGCAGGTGAAGAAGCTGCGCGCGCGGCCGAACGTGACGCTGGCCTCCAGCGCGCGGTCGAAATAGGTCTCCGCGATGGTGTCCAGGTGCAGGGTGACGCGGGCCCGCAGCGAGTCCGGAAGGTCGATCTGCCGGCCGGCCAACCTGATCTGCATGGCCCTCGCACTCCAATCGCCAGGGGTCGGTCCGCCGCCGCGCCACCGCCCGGGCCACCGCTTGCGCCACCACCTGCGCCGGGGCCGGTCAGGCCGACAGGGACTTCTCCCGCCTGCGCTGCACCGAACTCGGGATCCGCAGCGCGTCCCGATACTTGGCCACGGTGCGGCGGGCGATGTCCACGCCCTCGTAGCGCAGCGCCGTTACGATCGCGTCATCCGACAGCACGTCATGCGCTGTCTCCGCCGCGACCATGCCGCGGATCCGGTGCCGCACCGCCTCCGCGCTGTAGGTTTCGCCGCCGGCGGTGGCGGCGATCGCGGTCGTGAAGAAGTACTTCAGCTCGAACAGCCCGCGCGGGGTGGCGATGTACTTGTTGGCGGTGACGCGGCTGACCGTGCTCTCGTGCATCTCCACCGCCTCGGCGATGTCGCGCAGGATCAGCGGCCGCAGGTGGCCGACGCCGCGGCGCAGGAACCCGTCCTGCTGGCGCATCACCTCGGCCGCCACCTTGAGGATGGTCTGCGCCCGCTGCTGCAGCGACTTCACCAGCCAGTTGGCGCTGGCCAGGTGCTCGGACAGGAAGGCGCGGTCGGCGCGCGGCGCCCGCAGCAGCACGCGGGCATGGAACGCCTCTGACACCAGCAGGCGCGGCATCGTGTCCGGGTTCAGCTCCAGCGCGAAGTCGCCCCCGGGAACCGGCCGCATCAGCACGTCGGGGATGATCAGCTGCGGGGCCGCCGCGTCGTGCCCCGCGCCCGGCTTGGGGTCCAGCGCCCGGATCTCGGCGATCATGTCGGCGAGGTCGTCGGCATCGACTCCGCACAGCGCCTGCAGCCGCTTGAGCTCGCGCCGCCCCAGCAGCTCCAGGTTGTCGAGCAGGACCGCCATCGCCGGGTCGAGCCGGTTGCGCTCGGCCAGCTGCGCGGCGAGGCAGCCGCGCAGGTCGGTGCTGAACAGCCCCACCGGATCGAAGCGCATCATGCGCGCCCGCACCGCGGCGACCGCCGCCTCCGTGCTGCCGAGCGCCCGGGCCAGGGTCGCGTCGTCGACCAGCACCCGGCCGGCGCCGTCCAGCAGCGCGATCAGGTGTGCGCCGATCAGCCGCTCCTGCGGCGCCGCAATGCCGAGCCGCAGCTGCTCGCCCAGGAGCTCGCGCAGCGT
>CAXUBN010000259.1:0-4106 GCA_964249255.1 uncultured Acetobacteraceae bacterium
GGTTGTCGAACTCGATCCGGTCAGCCGCCGCGTTGAAGCCCGTGATCGTCGTGCCGGATAGGTCGGGCGGAATGCCGGAGATGATCGAGAAGAGGCCGCCCCCAGTGCCGAAGGCGAGCGTCGCACCCTGCAACGCATTGGCCACCGGATAAAAGTTACTGAAGATGCTGGCACTGAAGCTGGCCCCGTTCTGCATCGTGATGGTTGCCCCGCTCAGCATCTCCGGTTGGGCAAACTTCCCCAGGTTGGCGGCGCCACCATCCAGGATGATCGCGGTGTTTGTCCCCTCACCCGCGGAACCGGTCAGGGTGACGGTTCCCCCCACGTAGATTGTGCTGGTGCCGAGCAGGTTGGCGAGGAGGTTGACCGTGCCCGTCACGCCGGGCGGGATGACGTAGACGCTGTTCCCCGGGATGGAGGCCTCGGTCAGGGTCCCGTTGCCGGTCAGGACGTCGTTCGGGTTGATGTTCGAGACCGTGCCCTGCGTGCCGTCCGGTTCGAAGATGGTGAGCGTGTAGAGGCCGGCGGCCGCACCGTTCGGCGGTGTGTAGACGAGGGCGTAGGTCACGCCCTGCGCGTTGGTGGCGACGTAGTCGTTGGTGGCCATGAAACCCCCTGACCTCGATTTACAACTAGAGGTTGTGGCGGGTCGTGTTGTCAACTGTCATGGGGCGGATACGGGATGACCAGTATCAACGCCTCATCTGATGCGCCGGAGGAGCGTGGGGGCGACTCCCGGAGTTGAGCCAACCCACGGAAAGACAGTTGCAGTTCCGAACCGAAATTGCGATCGTGACGTGTCGGTCTGCCGTGCTGTACAGGACACAAGCCATGCCATTATCCGCCTGGCCATGCGCGCCCAGCCTGCCGAACCTGATCCTCGGGTCGATCCTCGCCCCTGGCCTGGCCCTGGCCCTCGTGGTCCCGCCCGCCGCGGCACGCGAACGTCCCGGCACGCCATCCCACGCCGCCATGAGCCTCGTCGGACCCGCCACGCTGCGCATGACGTGGATCAACACGCGTCGGGTCGGCCAGGGCGACAACGGACTCACGGAACAAACCTTCTTCGACGTCGAGGGCCAGACCGACCCCAGCCGGCCCGAGTTCGGCGTGAACCCGATCATGGAACAGGAGGTGACCTTCGACATCACCGGGCTGGGGCCAGGACGGCACTGCTTCCGCGCCTGGTCGCGGGAAAGCCCGAACGGCGTCCGGTCGGACGTGCCGAGCGCGTGGGCGTGCGGCACGATCCCGGGGCCGCAGCGCCCGCCCCGGACCGGCCCGAACCCCGGGATCGGGACCGTGCTGTCGGGCCAGCGCGCGACCGTCTGGGTCGCGGCGCCGCTCTACTACGGCACCCAGGCCCGTCAGCCCAGCAGCGTCGACGAGGGCCAGTTCGACGACACCGGCCAGACCCCTCAGGATGCCGGCGTGTTCCTGGTCGCCACGGCAGCGGCCGACTGCGCATACCCGTGGCGGCGCGTCGTCTACCAGTACGGGGGCTGGCCGAACCTGGGCCCGGCCGGCTTCACGACCCGGACCGCGCCCTATGGCCTGTGCTGGTATCCCCACGTCCCCACGGCGGCGGAATCGGTCGTCCCTTCACCCCCTCCGGTCCGATTGCCGATCGGAGGCGGCGGGAGCTGCACGCCAGGCAGGAACTGCCCCTAGCGGCGAGCGAGGCACGATCGCCCGGACGCGCCGTTCTGCCGGCGTAATCGTCAGGCTGGTGCCGCCGGAACGAGCTCGGGACCCCGCATGGCCGGCGACACCGCCCATCGCGTGCGACGCCTTCGTGGAACGGAACAGAGTCTCGTAAAGAAGACAGGCCGGATACGGAAAGTTCATCATCGTCCGATTGCCTGCCGTCGGATCCTGCGCTCCACTGCGACCAACCGCATTCCCGCATCCGGAGACGCGATGATCCCGAAGCGCCATGGCCCCTGGCTGGCCACCCTGCTCACCCTGGCCTGGCCGGCCGGGCACGCCCTTGCCCAGGCCGACCGGCTCGTCACGCAGACGGTCGACGACGGGCACAGGGTGGCGCTGCCCGGCAGCGTCCGGCCCGAGGCCAACGCCGCCAACGACCGCGGCCTGGTCGATCCCGGCCTCCGGCTCGACCACATGCAGATCCTGCTCAACCGGCCCGCCGCCGCCGACGCGGCCATGAGCAGCTACGTGGACGGCCTGACCGACCCACGCTCGCCCAGCCACCACCGCTGGCTCACCGCGGCGCAGGTCGGCAGCCAGTTCGGCCCATCCCTCTCCGACGTGGCCGCCGTCACCGGCTGGCTGCAGTCGCATGGCCTCACGGTTGACGACGTGCAGACCAGCCGCACCGTGATCGATTTCTCCGGCACCGCGGCGCAGGTGCGCGCCGCGTTCGGGACTGCCATCCATCGCGTCGAGGCGAACGGGGTGTCCCACGTCGCCAACATGACCGAGCCCCAGATCCCCGAGGCCCTGGCCGGGATCGTGCGCGGCATCGTGTCGCTGAACGACTTCCGTCCCCACGCCTATCTCCGGCCGCGGCCGGCCTACACCTACACCAGCGGCGGCTCCACGCTGCACGCGGTGGTGCCGGCCGACCTCGCCACCATCTACGGCTTCAACCCGGTGTTCTCGTCCGGCATCTCCGGCCAGGGCCAGACGATCGTGGTGATCGAGGACACCGACGTCTACAAGGCCGCGGACGTGACCACGTTCCGCTCCGTGCTGGGCCTGTCCGGCTACGCCGGCTCGTTCACCCAGGTGCATCCGGGCGGCTGCGGCGATCCCGGCGTGGTCGCCGGCGACGAAAGCGAGGCCACGCTGGACGCCGAATGGGCCAGCGCCGGCGCCCCCAGCGCCGCGATCGAGCTCGCCTCCTGCGCCAGCACCAGCACCACCTTCGGCGGCCTGATCGCCCTGCAGAACCTGGTCAACGGCGCCAGCCCGCCCGCGGTCGTCAGCATCAGCTACGGCGAATGCGAGGCCGAGAACGGCGCCACCGCCAACGCCGCCTACAACAGCATCTTCAAGCAGGCGGCGGCGATGGGCATCTCCGTGTTCGTGTCGGCCGGCGACGAGGGGGCGGCCAGCTGCGACGCCGACGCCACCAAGAGCACGCATGGCATCGGCGTCAGCGGCTTCGCGTCCTCGCCCTACGACGTGGCGGTCGGCGGCACCGACTTCGGCGACACCTATGCCGGCACCACCGCCACCTACTGGAACAGCACCAACACCGCCACCTACGGCTCGGCCAAGGGCTACATCCCCGAGATCCCCTGGAACGACAGCTGCGCCAGCACCCTGCTCGCGACCGCGGCGGGCTATTCCACCCCCTACGGCGCGTCCGGCTTCTGCAACAGCACCATGGGCAAGGAGTACTACCTGACCACCGCCAGCGGCAGCGGCGGCCCCAGCGGCTGCGCCAGCGGCACGCCGGCCCGCACCGGCATCGTCGGCGGCAGCTGCGCCGGCTACGCCAAGCCATCCTGGCAGACGGTGGTCGGCAACCCGTCGGACGGCGTGCGCGACCTGCCCGACATCTCGCTGTTCGCGGCCAACGGCGTCTGGGGACATTACTACGTGTACTGTGACTCCGACACGAACGACGGCGGCGCCGCCTGCACCGGGGCGCCCAGCGGCTGGTCCGGCGCCGGCGGCACCAGCTTCGCCGCCCCGATCGCGGCCGCGATCCAGGCGCTGGTCAACCAGAAGCAGGGGGCGAAGCAGGGCAACCCCAACCCGGTCCTCTACGCCATCGCCCGCTCGGAGTACGGCAGCGCCGGCACTCCCTCCTGCAATTCCACCAAGGGCAACGGCACGGCCACCGCCTGCACGTTCTACGACGTGACGCAGGGCGACATGGACGTGAACTGCACCGGCAGCACCAACTGCTACCTCGATGGCGGCCGAAACGGCGTGCTGTCCACCAGCAGTACCAGCTATGCCAAGGCCTACGGCACCGGGACCGGCTGGGACTTCGCCACCGGCATCGGCTCGATCAACGTCGCCAACCTGGTCAACGGGTGGGCGGCCGGGGCGAAGGCGGCCGTGCAATAAAAGTGAAGGGGGGGGGGGGGGGGGGGGGGGGGGGGGGGGGGGGGGGGGGGGGGGGGGGG
>CAXUBN010000260.1:0-4078 GCA_964249255.1 uncultured Acetobacteraceae bacterium
GATCGCCACGCTGCTGGGGGCTGGCGCAGCAGCTTTACGCGTTGCGGCGTCCGGGGGATGGCGGGGTCGGCGACTTCGCGGCGCTGGCCGGCTTCGTCGCGGAGGCCGCCGCCTACGGCGCGGCGGCGGTGACCATCAGCCCCGTGCACGCGCAGTTCTCCGCCGATCCGGACCGGTTCAGCCCTTACGCGCCATCGAGCCGCATCATGCTGAACGCGCTGCACATCGCCGCGGACGATGCCGGCCAGGAGGCGGAGGCGCTGGAGCGGCTGGAGCTGGTCGACTGGCCGGCGGTCGGACGCGAGCGGCTCGCACGCCTGCGCCGGCATTTCGATGCCGGTGCCGGCGACGATCCGGCCTTCAGCGCCTGGCGCACTGCGCAGGGGGACAAGCTCGAGGCGCATGCGCTGTTCGAGGCGCTGCACGCCCAGCTGTGGCGCGAGCGCGGTGGCGCCTGGCACTGGAAGGATTGGCCACCCGGGTTCGAGGGTCCGCAGGCGACGGGCGCACGCCGTCACGCTGCCGACCACCCCGCGGAGGTCGCGTTCCACGCATGGCTGCAGTATCGCGCCGACGCCGGACTGGCGGCGGCACAGGTGGCGGCGCGGGATTCCGGCATGCCGATCGGGCTGATCGCCGACCTGGCGGTGGGGACGGATTCCGGCGGTAGCCATTCCTGGAGCCGGCAGGGTGAAACGCTGGTGGGGCTGACCGTGGGCGCCCCCCCGGACCTGCTGCAGCGCGACGGCCAGAACTGGGGCATCACCGCGTTCTCGGCGCGTGGCCTGCGCGCCAACGGGTATCGCGCGTTCATCGAGATGCTGGGGGGCGCCATGCGCCATGCCGGCGGCGTGCGCATCGACCACGCGATGGGACTGAACCGGCTCTGGATCGTACCCGAGGGCGCCAGTGCCGCATCGGGCATCTACATGCGGATGCCCGAGGCGGACCTGCTGCGGCTCACCCGGCTCGAGTCCGCGCGCAACCGTGCCGTGGTGCTGGGCGAGGATCTGGGCACCGTTCCGGACGGCTTTTCCGAGCGGCTGCGGGACGGCGGCATCGACGGCATGCGGGTGCTGTGGTTCGAGCGCGAGGGGGACACGTTCTCGCCGCCCTCCGGTTGGACCGAGCAGGCCAGCGCCATGACCAGCACGCATGACCTGGCCACCGTGGCCGGCTGGTGGAAGGGCAACGACATCCACCGCCGCCTGGAGCTGGGCGATCTCGATCGGGACAAGGCGGATTTGGAACGCCAGCGCCAGCTGACCGAACGCGCTGGCGAGCGCGATGCGCTGTGGCGGGCGATGGAGACCAGCGGGGCCGCCACGGGCCCGCAGCCTGCGGTGTGGGATGCGGCGCCGGTGGTCGATGCGGCGCTGGCGCACGTGGCCGCCTCGGCGTGCGAGTTGGCGATGATCCCGACCGAGGACGTGCTGGGGCTGGAGGAGCAGCCCAACATCCCCGGCACCACGACCGAGCATCCGAACTGGCGCCGGCGCCTGGCCAAGCCGGTCGGGCAGGTGTTGGCGGACGAGCGGGCGGCGCTGCGGTTGCGCCGGCTCCAGCAGGCCCGAGGCAGTTGATTTCGGGGAGCGTGCAACTCCGGAGCTACCACCTGGGTTAATTCGACATAATATGTCCGTCCAGACGGTTCACCGGGATGGCGACGCCATCCAAGCTGCTCCCGGTCTGCGCCTGCCGCGAACAAGCCGGAGAGTCGGATGAGCAGATTGGTGGTCGTGTCGAACCGGGTCTCGATCCCGAACGGCGACGCCAAGGCTGGCGGTCTCGCGGTGGCGCTGAACGACCTGATGGAGCGGCAGGGCGGCCTCTGGTTCGGCTGGAGCGGCGGCACCTCCGAGGACGACAGGCGCTGCAGCGTGCCATCGACGGTCCAGCACGGCTCGGTGGAGTATGCCACCGTCGATCTCACGCCGCATGAGCTCGACCTCTATTACAACAACTTCTCCAATGGCACGCTGTGGCCCCTGCTGCACTCGTTGCCCGAGCAGATGAACTTCGACCGGCGCAGCTTGCAAGGCTATCGGGCCACCAATGCCCGCCTGACCGAGGTGCTGCTGCCGCTGCTGCGGCCCACTGACACCATCTGGATCCATGACTACCACCTGATGGCGATGGCCGCCGCGATGCGGGCACGCAACGTCACCTGCCCGATCGGCTTCTTCCTGCACACGCCGTTCCCGAGTCCGGACATGCTGTCCAGCGTGCCGGACGCCGCCCTGTTCATCCGCGACCTCTTGTCGGCCGACCTGCTGGGGTTCCAGACCGCCAACGACGCCGAGAACTTCTCCGCCTCCGCGCAGCGCATCGCCGGTGCCGCGCGCCTCGCTGGCGGCGGGCTGCAGCTCGGCAACCGGCAGATCCGGGTCGGCGCGTTTCCGGTCGAGATCGATCCGGGCGAGTTCGCGGAAACGGCCGAGATCGCGCACAACAACTCCGAGACCGCGCGCCTGCGCCGCAGCCTTGATGGGCAGAGCTTGATCCTGGGCGTGGACCGCATGGACCCGACCAAGGGCCTGCGACACCGCATGGCCGGTTATCGGCGGCTGCTGGAAACACGGCGGGATTGGGTCCGTCAGACCACCTTCCTCCAGATCGCCGCCGCCAGCCGGCAGGACGTGGACGCCTACCAGCAGCTGCGGGACGACCTTCATGATGCCGCCGGCTCCATCAACGCTACCCTGGGCGAGCCGGACTGGACGCCGTTGCGGCTGCTGAGCCGCGGCGTATCGCGCGACGCCATCGCCGGCTTCATGCGCGAAGCGCGGATCGGGTTGGTGACGCCGCTGCGCGACGGCATGAACCTGGTCGCCAAGGAGTATGTCGCGGCGCAGGACCCGGACGATCCCGGCGTGCTGGTGTTGTCCAAGTTCGCGGGCGCCGCGCGGCAGCTGGGGGCGGCGATCCTGGTGAACCCGGTCGATCCGGACGAGATTGCCGACGCGCTCGACCTGGCGCTGCGTATGAGCCGGCCCGAGCGGCAGGACCGCTGGAAGGCCTGCTGGGAGGCGATCAAGGACGCATCCGCGTTGGATTGGGGTCGGTCGTTCGTGTCCGCCCTGTCCCGCGCCGGCGGCGAGGTGCCGCGTCCGGCGCGGCCGGTGGCGCCGATCGAGCGGCGCACCGGCGCCGATATCCGGATCGTGTCCACCCAGCCGAGCTCCCGCGCCGTGAACTGACCGGCGGGGCGCCTCGCGGCTCCGTCCGCGCGGCGTTGCACGGTTCTGCCGCATCGGCCAGAACGGCGCGATGGCGCCACCCCTGCTTCTGTTGACCGACATCACGCTGACGCTCGGCGGCAAGCCGCTGCTGGATGGCGCGGGCTTCGGTGTGTCGGCGGGCGAGCGGCTGTGCCTGGTCGGGCGCAACGGATCGGGCAAGTCCACCCTGCTGCGCATCGCCGCCGGCGAGCTGCACGCCGACGACGGCACCCGCTTCCTGCAGCCCGGCACCACCCTGCGATACCTGCCGCAGGAACCGGACCTGTCCGGCCACGCCACCACGCTGGACTACGTGCGCGCCGGGCTGGGTCCGAACGATGCCGAGCATCGCGCGCCGGCACTGCTGGGCGAGCTCGGGCTCGATGGTACCGAGGACCCGGCCCGGCTCTCCGGCGGCGAGGCCAGGCGTGCTGCGCTGGCCAGGGCGCTGGCCCCCTCGCCCGACCTGCTGCTGCTCGACGAGCCCACCAACCACCTCGACATGCCGACCATCGAGTGGCTGGAACGCGAGCTGCTGTCGCTGCAATCGGCGATGGTGATCATCAGCCACGACCGGCGACTGCTGCAGACGCTGTCGCGCAGCGTGGTCTGGCTCGACCGCGGCACCACACGCCGCCTGGATCAGGGCTTCGCCCGCTTCGAGACTTGGCGCGAGGAGGTGCTGGAGGCGGAGGAGCGCGACGCGCACAAGCTCGATCGGCAGGTCGCCCGCGAGGAGGACTGGATGCGCTACGGCGTCACCGCGCGCCGCAAGCGCAACGTGCGCCGGGTCGGCGAGCTGGCCGCGCTGCGGCAGGCGCGGCGCGCGGCGGTCCACCAGCCGGGAGGGCTGCGGC
>CAXUBN010000261.1:0-4027 GCA_964249255.1 uncultured Acetobacteraceae bacterium
GGCCCAGGGCACCGGCGCGAAGCGGCGCCTGACCTCGGCCTCCCAGCGCGCCAGCCCGGCGCGGTCGGCCAGCGCCTCACCGATCACCCGGACGGCGTCGTTGAGGTCGAACGGGTCGAAGCACCGGGTGAGGCCGCCCCCGGCCTCCGGCAGCGCGCTCAGGTTGGAAGTGATGCAGGGCTTGCCGGCGGCCAGGCTTTCCGTGACCGGCAGGCCCCAGCCCTCGAACAAGGACGGCAGCACGGTGAACAAGCAGCCCTCGTAGAGCCGCATCAGGGTGGCGTCGGTCGGGTCCTCGACGACCAGGAGCTTGCCGTCGCAATAGTTGGTGTTGGCGATCTGCAGCATCAGGTCGGACACCAGCCAGCCGATGCGGCCGGCGAACACCAGCGTCGGCACCTCCGCCGGCGGCAGCGTCGCCTGGAGGCGGCGCCACGCCTGGAACATCAGCACGTGGTTCTTGCGCGCCTCGATCGTGGACACGAACAGCACGTAGCTGCCGGGGACCGGAAGGCCGGCATCCGATACCGGCCGCGGGTCGGCGCCGCTCATCGCGGCCGGGAACCCGGTGCCGATCGGGAGCGTGCGGATGGGGCCAGGCCTGGACCGACCCGCCAGCAGCCGGCCGAGATCGTTCGCGGTGGCATCGGAGATCGACAGCATCAGGTCGAGTGCGGGCAGCACGCCGTCCAGCCATTGCCCGAAGGAGGCCACAAGGGTGTGGTGGCACCATTCCGGCCGGCGCAGCGGGATCAGGTCGTAGAACAGCATCCCGGTCCGGAGACCGGTGCTGCGGGCCTGCGCCAGCAGCCGGCCATAGTCCGTGCGGTGCCAGGAGGCGCCCAACGACAGCAGCCAATCACCGGGACGGGCGAGGTCGAGCAGCCGGCCGCCGATCTCGGGTTGCGGCTCGAGCCGGGGTTCTGGCTGCGGCTCCTGCCCCGTCTCGACCGGCGCCGTCTCGACCAATGACGCCTCGACCGGCGACGTCTCCCGTGGGCCGCGGCGGACCACTTCGCGGCCCGCGGTCCGCAGCGAGCGCAGGGCCGCCACCTGCAGCGTCACGAAGCGGCGGAACGGGGCCCGCGCCGCACCGGGCAGATGGTTCTGCACCGCCATCACGAGATCGCGCGGTCCCGCCTGCCCCGATGTCCGCAGCCGTGCCGGCACCCGGGACGGGCCGCGGCCCAGGGCCTCGTAGAGCGCCCGGACCTGGTCCCAGGGCACCGTCCGGAACTCATCGGTCGGCCCGTCGATGCGCACGAAGCCGATCGCGCGGTCCGCATCGCCCCGCAACGCCGTGTAGAGCTCGTAGGTCAGGCGCTGGATGCCGCTCGGCCGCGCGTTGTGGCGGACGTATTGGAACAGGTCCTCGACATCGATCCAAACCGTTGCAGCCTGTCGCATCCCGCCCCCGTGCCGGAGGGTGCAGCAACCATGCGCGGCGGCGATCGTCAAACCCGTCCGGCCGTTCCGGGCCCGCGTCGGCGGCGGCCGTCGCGCCCCATCGATCACAACCGCGCGGGTCCGCCCACTCTGGCTGGCAACGGGTCGCCGCTGCCCCGCCATGCCGGCGCTTGGGCGGTCCGGGGCCGGCGCCGCCGGCATCTTCAGCCGATAGTGTCGGCGTCGCCGAGATAGGGGCGAAGCGCCGCCGGCACGTCGATCCGTCCGTCCGCGCGCTGGTAGGTCTCCATCACGGCGATCAGCGCCCGGCCGACGGCGACGCCGGACCCGTTCAGCGTGTGCACGAACTCGAGCGGCGGCTTCGGCCGGCCCGGTTCCGGCTCGCGGCGGACCCGGGCGCCCATGCGGCGCGCCTGGAAATCGCGGGTGTTGGAGCAGGAGCTGATCTCGCGCCAGGCCCCTTGGCCCGGCAGCCAGGCCTCCAGATCGTACGTGCGGGCGGCACCGAAGCCGGTGTCGCCGGCGCACAGCAGCATCCGGCGGTAGGGAATCTCCAGCCGTTCCAGCACGGCCTCCGCCGCGCGGGTCATGCGTTCGTGCTCGCTCTCGCTCTCCTCCGGCAGCACCACCGAGACCAGCTCGACCTTCATGAACTGGTGCTGGCGCAGCATGCCGCGGGTGTCGCGGCCGGCGGCGCCGGCCTCGCTGCGGAAGCAGGCGGACAGGGCGGCCATCCGCATCGGCAGCGCGGCGCCGGGCAGGATCTCGCCGGCCGCCATCGCGGTCAGCGGCACCTCTGCGGTGGGGATCAGCCACCGGCCATCCTCGGTGCGGAACGACTGGTCGGCGAACTTCGGCAGCTTGTCGGTGCCGTACATCGCCGCCTCGTTCACCAGCAGCGGTACGGCATGCTCGACGTAGCCGTGCTCGGCGACGTGGAGGTCCAGCATGAACTGGCCCAGCGCCCGCTCCAGCCGCGCCAGCGCGCCGCGCAGCACCACGAAGCGGCTGCCGCTGAGACGGGACGCGGCGGCGAAGTCCATCAGCCCCAGCGCCTCGCCCAGCTCGTAATGCTCGCGCGGCGCGAACGCATGGTTCCGCCGGGTGCCGTGCTCGTGCACCAGCACGTTGCCCGTTTCGTCGGCGCCGTCCGGCACGCCGGGATCGAGCCGATTCGGCAGCAGGGCCAGCGCCGCGTCGAGCTCCCCGTCGGCGGCCTCGGCCTCGGCCTGGATGCGGTCCATGTCGGCCCGCATCGCGACGGACTCCGCCTCCAGCGCGGCGCTGTCCCCACCGTTCCGCCGGGCCTGGCCGACCTGGCGCGCGATGAGGTTGCGGCGGGTCTGCAGGGTCTGCAGCTCCGTCATCAGGCTGCGCATGCGCTCGTCGGTCGCGAGCAGGGCGTCCGCCGCCGGCGGCAGGCCGCGTCGCCGGAGGTCGGCGTCGAAGCCGGCAGGATCGGCGCGCAGCGCCTTGATGTCGTGCACTAGGCGCCTCCGCCGGCGACGGTCTCGTCCTTGGTCCCGGACCCTGGCTCGATCTCGGGCTCGGACTTCCGCTCCACCAGCCGCGCGCTCACGATCGACACCTCGTAGAGCACGATCAGCGGCACGGCGAGGCCGGTCTGGGTGATGACGTCCGGCGGCGTCAGCACCGCGGCGACGACGAAGGCGCCGACATACGCGTAGCGGCGCACCTTCTTCAGGCCGGCCGAGGTGACCAGCCCAACCTTGGCGCACAGGGTGAGCACCACCGGCAGCTCGAAGGCGACGCCGAACGCCATGATCAGCTTCATCACCAGCGCCAGGTACTCGCTCACCTTGGCCTGCAGCTGGATCTGCAGCTGATCGCCGCCGCCGGTGCTCTGGAAGCTGAGGAAGAACCGCCAGGCCACCGGGAACACGAAGTAGTACGCCAGCGCCGCGCCGGCGAAGAACAGCACCGGGGTCGCGATCAGGAAGGGCAGGAAGGCGCGCTTCTCGCTGCGGTAGAGGCCGGGGGCGATGAAGATCCAGGCCTGGGTCGCCACCATCGGGAACGACAGGAAGGCGGCGCCGAACGTCGCCACCTTGATGTAGGTGAAGAACGCCTCGTAGAGCGCGGTGTAGATCAGGTGCGGCTGCTCACCCTTCTGGCGCATGATGCGGGCCAGCGGCTGCGCCAGGAACGTGTAGATGTTCTGCGAGAAATGGTAGCAGACCAGAAAGGCGATCGCGAAGGCGATCACCGACCACAGCAGCCGGCGGCGCAGCTCGACCAGGTGCTCGAGCAGCGGCATCGCCTGGTCGTTGATGGGGTTGTCGGACAGGAAACCGTCTCCGAAGCGGGCAGCGGCCGGGAAGGGTAAGCCGGAAGCGGGTCTAGCGGTTCGGGGCCCGATCCGGAAACCGAGGATCAGGACCGGCCGGCATCGACCGGGTAGGACGGTTCCGGCAGCGGAGACGACGTCAGGATCGACGGCTCCGGCAGCGCGTCCCGCTGCGGCATCCGCCACTGCGGCATCGGCGCCTCGGCCCGGTTCTGCGGTCCGTCGCGCCAGGTGTGGGGCGCAGCACCGGTGCGGGCGCCGCGCGGCGGGACGAAGCGCGGTGGCTGCGGCTGGATGCGCTCGGTGCGCAGC
>CAXUBN010000262.1:0-3930 GCA_964249255.1 uncultured Acetobacteraceae bacterium
GCACCTCGGCGATCATCCACTGCCAGAACGGGAACGGCTTGGTGTGCGGGTTGTCGACCCGGAACAGCCGGATGCCCTGTCGGCACCAGAACAGCACCGCCTCGGCCAGCGCCAGCCAAAGGCCGGGCACGCTGCCCTCCGCATAGAAGTCGACGTTGACGATGTCCTGGTACTTCTTGGGCGGGTTCTCGGCGTAGCGGATGCTGCCGTCCGGGCGCCATGCGAACCAGTCCCGGTGCTCCGTCAGCCAGGGATGGTCGGGCGCGCACTGGATCGCGAAGTCGAGCGCCAGTTCCAGCCCATGCCGTTCCGCCTCCGCCCGCAGGTGCAGGAAGTCCTCGAGCGTGCCCAGCTCGGCATGGATCGCGTCGTGGCCGCCCTCCTCGTTGCCGACGGCATACGGACTGCCGACATCCTCCGGGCCCGGGGTCAGGGTGTTGTTGGGGCCCTTGCGGTTCACCCGGCCGATCGGATGGATCGGCGGGAAGTAGAGCACGTCGAACCCCATCGCCCGGATCCGCGGCAGGTGCCGCTCGACGTCCCGGAAGGTGCCGTGGCGACCCGGCTCGTCGGACATGGAGCGCGGGAACACCTCGTACCAGCTTGCGAACCCAGCCCCGGTGCGCTCGGCATCGACCGGGATGGCGTCGCTGGTGACAGCGTGCGGCCGGTCGTCCGCCGCCTGCATCAGCGCCAGCAGCGGCTCCGACAACAGCAACGCAAGCCGCGCGTCGGGCTCCGCCGCCTCCAGCCCGGCCAGGTCGTCCGCCAGGGCGACGTGACCACGTTCGACCGCGCCACGCACGAGGTTCACGCCCTCGGTCAGCTCCAGGGCGACCGGCACCCCGGCGGCGTGCTTGGCGCCCAGCTCATGCCGGTAGTTGGCCCAGCGGTCGCGCCAAGCCTCGACTCGGTAGAGGTGCGGACCGCGCAGCTCGAGCGGGAAGCTCGCCTGCCAGCGGTCGTTGCCAAGCAGGCGCATCCGCGTCTCGTGCCAATGCGGCGCGTCGCCCGGCCCCTGCCATTGCAACGCGGCCGACAGCACGTCGTGGCCGTCGCCGATCACGTCGATCTCGACGGTCACCAATTCGCCTGCCAGGCGCTTGACCGGGAACTGCCCGCCATCGACGCAGGGGGAGGGCGCCTCCAGCGCCAGGCGCGGCCAGGTGCCGGCACGTGCCGCCGCGTCCGGATCGAGCGGCAGCGGCGTGCCGCCGCCCAGCCGGTTGGCGCGGAACGCCAGCAGGGCGCCGGGCGGCACCGACACGGGCTGGCCCGGCACCAGCTTCTCGTGTCCGGGCAGGGCGGCGGGGTCGAGCGGCGCGAACGGCCCGAACACGCCGCCGGTGAACGGCAGCACGCCGGCCGGATCGAACGACACCGGTCGGTCGACGCTCGTGTTCAGCACCATCAGCGTGGCGTCGTGGCTAATCCGCGGGTCGTCATGGCTGCAGCGCAGGATCGCCGCCACCGGCTGGCCGGGGGCACTCAGCAGGCGCGGCGCCCCGGTCGGCCCGACATGGTCCGCGATCGTGGCCAAGGTCGCCGTGTCGAGGCCGGACACGGTGGCGTCCGACGCGATCCAGCCAATCCCCTCCGCCACCGCATAGCCCAGCGTCTGCAGCGGTGTGGCATGATCGTCGGGAATCATTGCCAGCACCGGGGCCACGTCGCGCAGCACCCGCAGCTCACCGTTGAACCAATCCTGCCGTCCGTCCCACCAGGCCAGCGACGACTGCACCCCCTGCAGGTTGAGCCCGTGAAGCTCGCGGATCTCGTCCCAGCCCAGCCCGGCGGTGTCAGCGATCAGCATGGCATCCGGCGCCGCCTGCCGTAATCCCTGCAGCAGCGGACGGCGTAACGCGGCCGGTACCGCCCGCAGTCCCAGCAACCGGGCGCCGCAAACGCCCTCCGCCGCCAGTCCGCCCAGCATCCGGCCCCAAACGCGGCCGGCCGCCTCCGCAGCGTTCGCGTCCGGCAGGGCCACCTCGGCGATCGCTACCGAGAAGCCATGCCGCGGATCCAGCGCCAGCTCGCGGCGCGGCTGGGGGAACAGGACGGGCTCAGCCCGGGCCAGCGCGCCGTCCGCCGCCACCCGATCCAGCATCAGCTCGACCAGCACCGGCGCATCGCCGGCGATGGATGCGGTCAGAACCGGGTCGGCGACGAGCCCGGGGATGCCGTGCGCCGCGAATGCGTCTCGCAGCAACACGCCGTCGAAGCGGGGTGGCAGTGGCAGGGCGGCATCAATCAGTGCGCGCCGCACCAGCCGCGACGGAATGTGTGATGCCGCAACGGGGACGGCACGGCTTGACCCGGCACGGTTGCCGTTGATCGGCTCGTTCACGTCCATGCTGCCGTCCCCGGTTGTGCGTTCTTCTGGATCTGCGTGGTCTGCGCCGATGCTGCCGCCTGATCAACCCGCACCCGGACGGCGCGCCGTCCCCACCAGGGCCTTGCATGAGCTCAGTGCCGGTTCTGGGCGCCGGATCTGGAACGGAGATGGGGTTCATGGGGCTCGCCAACTCCGGCATCCGGAACGCCCCCGCGCGCGACCCGGTTCCCCGGACCGCGCCGCATCCCCTCGGATAGGGGGTCCCGAGGGCGGCTACTGCAGGTCGACGCCGCCGCTGACCGCCTGGTAGGTGGCGATCGCCAGCGTGAGCGGCTCGAACGGCTTGGTGATGACGAAGGCCGGCTCCACCGCCTCCCCGGTCAGCAGCCGCTCGGGATAGGCGGTGACGAAGATCACGGGAGCGTAATGGTGCTTCAGGATGCGGCTAACGGCGGAGGTGCCGTCGCCGCCCAGGCCAAGGTTGATGTCGGCCAGGATCAGCCCGGGCTTGGTGGCCTGCGCCAGCCGCACCGCATCCGCCTCCGTGGAGGCGACGCCGACCACGCGGTGGCCGCAGCCCTGCACCAGCTCCTCGATGTCCATGGCGATGATCGGCTCGTCCTCGATGATCAGCACGTCGGTGGCGGCCGATGCCTTGAGCCGATCGCGGGCATCGCCGAGCTGTGTCGCCGCGTCGCCGGTGTCGAGCATGACGATCGGCGCCGCGTCGTCGATCGGCACCTCCTCCAGTGCGGTGAGAAGCAGCAGCTGCCGCTGCTTGGAGTTGAGGCCGTCGACCACCGCCGGCAGCGTCGAGATGCCGGCGTCGAAGCGGCGCGTCACCCAGTGGTAGAGCCCGTAGCGCGGGGTCAGGGCGTCGTCGGTGGATGCCAGCATCTCGCGCAGGCTCTCGGCTACCAGGAGGTCGCCGCGTGGTTGGCTTCCGGTGAGCGCGCGCGCATAACGTCGTGCATAGGGAAGGGCGCGGAGTAGGTCGTCGCGCCGCGTGCTGGCCATCAGGCGTCTTCCTCTGGATGGAAACGGGATTGGGTTTGGATGATCCGTCGCATGACCCGCAGGCGCCCGCCGTGACCGCCGGCGCGGCGGCGGACCGGACGGGCGATGGTGTCACCCTTCAGACCGACGGCGACGTTCATCGCGGGATGGGACAGTTGCTGCCCGACCTGCGCGCCTTTGCCCGTTTCCTGACACGCGACGCCAGCGCTGCCGACGACCTGGTGCAGGACACCGTGGTGCGGGCATTGGCCGCGCAGAACTCGTTTCAGACCGGCACCAATCTCAAGGCATGGCTGTTCACCATCCAGCGCAACGCCTTCTATGAGCAGGCGCGGCGCGCCAAACGGGAGGTGCGGCTGCTCAGCGAGCAGATGCCGGAGGCGGAAGCGCAGTCGCCGGAAGCGCACCGCCGCGCCGAACTGGCCGATCTGTCGCGCATGCTGTGGACGTTGTCGCCGCTGCTGCGCGAGGCGCTGGTGCTGGTCGGAGCGCAGGAGCTCAGTCACGAGGAGGCGGCCGCGATCTGCGGCGTGCCGGTCGGCACCATGAAGGCGCGCGTCTCCCGGGCCCGCACGCAG
>CAXUBN010000263.1:0-3922 GCA_964249255.1 uncultured Acetobacteraceae bacterium
CCCCTTTAACGGTTTAGCAAACCGCCGCCTTCAGCCACTCGGCCACCCCTCCGCCGAAGGGCGTGTTCATCACACGACGCCTATGGCGCCGTCTTAAGGCTTGTCCGCCGCTTGGTCAAACCGTCATCATCGGCACGCTCGTCACTGTGCCAGGCGCCGCTGCAGCGCCTCGTTGACCAACGCTGGGTTGCCCTTACCACCCATGCCCTTCATCACTTGGCCGACGAAGAAGCCAAACAGCCTGTCCTTGCCGCCTCGATACTCCGCCAGCTTATCGGCATGGGCCGTCAGGACAGCCTCCATCGCGGCATCGATCAGTCCGATGTCGACCACCTGCCGGAGCCCCCGTGCCTCAACGATCGCCTCGGCGTCGCCGCCGGTCTCCACCATCACCTCAAGCACGTCCTTGGCGATGCGGCCGTTGATGGTGCCGTCCGCGATCAGGTCCAGCAGTCCCCCCAACGCCACGGCGCTGACCGGACTATCGGCGATCGTCCGTCCAGTCCGGTTCAGCGCCGCGAACAGGTCCCCGAGCACCCAATTGGAAGCGATCCGTCCATCGCGTCCGGTCGCGACCATCTCGAAGAAGTCCGCCGTCGATTGTTCTGCGACCAGAACCGCAACGTCGTACTGGGGCAGCCCGTAGATGGAGACAATGCGGTCCTTCTTGGCATCCGGTAGCTCGGGCAGCTCCATCTTCAGCCTCGCCACCCAATCCTCGTCCAGTACCAACGGCAGCAGGTCTGGATCAGGAAAGTAGCGGTAGTCGTGTGCGTCCTCCTTGGTCCGCAATGATCGAGTTTCACCCCGGTGAGGATCAAACAGCCGGGTTTCCTGATCGACCGTGCCGCCACCCTCCCAAACCGCGATCTGGCGCTTGGCTTCCACCTCGACCGCCTGCATGACGAACCGGATCGAGTTGACGTTCTTGATCTCGCATCGCGTTCGGAACGGCTCCCCCGCCTGGCGCACCGACACGTTCACGTCGGCCCGCAGCGAGCCCTCCTCCATGTTGCCGTCGCATGTTCCGAGGTAGCGCAGGATCGTCCGCAGCTTCCGCAGATAGGCACCTGCCTCCTCCGGGCTGCGCATGTCCGGCTCGCTGACGATCTCCATCAGGGCCACGCCCGCGCGATTGAGGTCGATGAATGACCGTGACGGATCCTGGTCGTGCATCGACTTGCCGGCGTCCTGCTCCAGGTGCAGCCGCGTCACCCCAATCTCGTGCCGGCTACCATCACTCAGCTCGATCTCGACCTTTCCCGCCCCAACGATCGGATGCGTGAACTGGCTGATCTGATACCCGGCCGGCAGGTCGGCGTAGAAGTAGTTCTTGCGATCGAATCGGCTCACCAGGTTGATTCGTGCGCCCAATCCGAGACCGGTCCGCACTGCCTGCGCCACGCAATGCCGGTTGATCACCGGCAGCATGCCTGGAAACGCGGCATCGACCAGGCTCACCTGATCATTCGGTTCGCCGCCATAGGTCGCCGAGGCACCGGAGAACAGCTTGGCGGCACTCACCACTTGAGCATGCACCTCAAGCCCGATCACCAGCTCCCAGTCACCCGTCTTGCCTGCGATCTCGTAGCTCACGATGTCGACCCCGCCCGCACGGCCGGCAGCTGCGTGAAGCCCGCCGCCTTCTCCAGTACCGAGGCCAGCGCGAACAGCCCTTCCTCGTCGAACGGCCGCCCCAGCAGCTGCAACCCGAGTGGCAGCCCTGCAACATCGAGCCCGACCGGAACCGACAGACCCGGTATGCCGGCCATGCTGGCCGGCACGGTGAACACGTCGTTCAGGTACATCAGCAGAGGATCATCCATCTTCTCGCCCTGTGCGAACGCTGCCGAAGGTGTGGTTGGCGTCAGCAACGCATCCACATGCCTGAACGCGTCCGAGAAATCGCGCAGGATCAGGCTGCGCACCTTCTGCGCCCGCAGGTAATAGGCGTCATAGTAGCCCGACGACAGCACATAGGTACCGATCAGGATCCGCCGCCTGACCTCCGGTCCGAACCCCGCGGCCCGCGACCGTTCGTAAAGAGCATCCAGCGTCTCGCCGCCGACCCGTTCCCCATATCTCACCCCGTCATAGCGCGCGAGGTTGGACGAGCATTCGGCCGGCGCCACGATGTAGTACGTTGCCAATCCGTAGCCGGTATGCGGGAGCGACACGTCGACGATCTCGCATCCCGCCTCGCGCAGCCATTCCATGCCCCGCTGCCACAGCGTCTCGATCTCAGCCGACATCCCCGGACTGCGGTATTCCTTGGGCACGCCCACCCGAAGGCCCCGGACACTGCGCCCGCATGCCATGCGGTAGTCGGGTACCGGTTGATCGACGCTGGTGCTGTCCTTGACATCATGTCCCGCCATCGAGCCGAGCAGGATCGCGCAATCCTCGACGGTCCGCGCCATCGGCCCCGCCTGATCGAGCGAGCTTGCAAACGCCACAATTCCCCAGCGGCTGCAGCGCCCGTAAGTCGGCTTCACCCCAACGATGCCGCAGAATGCGGCCGGTTGCCGGAGCGATCCGCCGGTCTCGGTGCCGGGGGCGCCCAGCGCCAGCCGCGCCGCGACCGCCGCTGCCGACCCGCCTGACGATCCACCCGGCACCAGGGGCGCCGCATCGCCCCGCCTCTGCCACGGGTTCTCAACCGGCCCGAACGCCGAACTCATGTTGGACGATCCCATGGCGAACTCGTCCAGGTTGGTCTTGCCCAGGAACACCGCGCCATCACGCTTCAGTTGCGCCGTGACCGTGCTCTCGTAGGGCGGCACGAAGCCCTGCAGCATCCGGCTGGCCGCGGTGGTCCGCACACCCTCGGTGCAGAACAGGTCCTTGATACCGATCGGGGCTCCGGCAAGCTTGCCACCGTCCCCCTTTGCCCTGGCCCGATCCGCCGCGTCCGCCGCCTGGAGTGCTGCATCAGCGGTCACGGTGATGAAGGCGTTCAGCCTCGGATTCAGGCGCTCGACGGCATCGAGATGCGCCAGCGTCAGCTCACGGGATGAAAATTCCCGCCGCTCCATCCCGCGCAACGCGTCCGCAAGGCTCAGCTCGGTCAGCATCACTCGACCACCTTCGGCACCGCGAAGAACGGCCCATCACGATCCGGGGCGTTGGACAGCACCGCCTCCACCCGTCCCCCGTCGGTAACCACGTCATCGCGCATCCGCAACGACGCCTGACCCACCCCGGTGATCGGTTCGACGCCCTCGACGTCAACCTCTGACAGCTGCTCGATCCAGCCCAGGATGCCTCCCAGCTCGCCCTGCAGACGGTTGACCTCCGCGTCATCGACTCCAAGTCGGGCCAATCGGGCAATGCGTCGAACGGTCGCGGGGTCAAGCGACATGCAGCGAAGCCTCTGATGATGGAACGGTCCGGTGCTGGCGCGCTCGTGGCGGCGGATATCTGATGGAAGACCGCGACCATCCCGTCCCGGGTTGAAGATCCGCGCACGAAGATGCTGGCAGCCCAACAGCACCCGGACCATAACCCTGCCTCATGACCCTGTTCAACATGCAGCAGCTGCGGGCCGGGCTGTCGCCGGATGCGCGCCTGCTTGGGATCGACCTGGGAAGCAGGACCATCGGTCTGGCCCTTTCCGACGTGTCGCTGATGCTGGCCTCACCCTACGGCTCGATCAAGCGCGGCAAGCTCGCCGCCGCAGCCATTGCCATCGAGCGCATCGCCGCCCGGGAACGGATCGGCGGCCTGGTCGCCGGACTGCCGCTCTCGCTCGACGGCGGCTTCGGGCCGGCGGCCCAGGCTGCCCGCGACTGGCTGCGCGACCTGTCGACGGCGACGGCGCTGCCGGCGGCGCTGTGGGACGAGCGCCTCTCCACCAGCGCCGGCCACCGCATGCTGATCATGGATGGCGCCCTGACGCGGCGCCGGCGCGCGGAGGTCGTCG
>CAXUBN010000264.1:0-264 GCA_964249255.1 uncultured Acetobacteraceae bacterium
TTCTACCTGTGCGGGCTGGGCTACGGCCACGCCGAGATCACGCCGCTCGAGCCCGGAATCCACATGGTGGCGACCGCCGGCCCCGACGACATGACGATCCCGCGCATCGCCCGGCACCTGCCGCGGTTCCAGACCGCCGCCATGCCGGCGCCGCCGGACTGGGGCAGCTGGACCGCGTTGCTGTCGGACCGCTCGCTGCCGGCCGGGAGCGAGCGCAACCTACCCCCCCGCGCGGGGATAGGCCCCCCCCACCCCGGGCGGGGG
>CAXUBN010000264.1:278-3914 GCA_964249255.1 uncultured Acetobacteraceae bacterium
CACCACCAACGCGTCGCTGGTGGGCCTTTCGGCCGACCGCGCGCTGCCGGCGAACTGGGTGTTCGCGGCGGGCCCGCCCGACCGCGTGCCGTTCGAGCGCGTCGAGTTCGCACGGGCCGGCTGAGCCGGGGGTGTCCGGGCACCTCTGTATCCTCCGCCGTCCGACGCTGCTATACCGCGCGCCCGGGACGTGCGCCTCCAGGGGCATGCACCCCTAAGACTCAAGGATCTGTATGGCCCGCCGCAGACAGCTCTACGAGGGAAAGGCCAAGATCCTGTTCGAGGGTCCGGAGCCCGGCACGCTGGTGCAGTACTTCAAGGACGACGCGACGGCCGGCAACGGCACCAAGAAGGGCATCATCACCGGCAAGGGCGTGCTGAACAACCGCATCAGCGAGCACCTGATGCTGCGGCTGCAGGACATCGGCGTGCCGACCCACTTCGTGCGCCGCCTCAACATGCGCGAGCAGCTGATCCGCGAGGTGGAGATCATCCCGCTGGAGATCGTGATCCGCAACGTCGCCGCCGGCAGCCTGAGCAAGCGGCTGGGCATCCCGGAGGGGACGCGGCTGCCGCGCTCGATCCTCGAGTACTACTACAAGAACGACGGTCTGAACGACCCGATGGTGGCCGAGGAGCACATCACCGCATTTGGCTGGGCGTCCACCGCCGACATGGACGACATCGTGGCGCTGGCGCTGCGCATCAACGACTTCCTGACCGGGCTGTTCCTGGGCGTCGGCATCACGCTGGTAGACTTCAAGCTGGAGTTCGGCCGGCTGTGGGAGAACGAGGACATGCGGCTGGTGCTGGCCGACGAGATCAGCCCCGACAACTGCCGGCTGTGGGACGCCAAGACCAGCGAGAAGCTGGACAAGGATCGGTTCCGGCGCGACATGGGCCGGGTCGAGGAGGCCTACCAGGAGGTGGCCCGCCGGCTCGGCATCCTGCCCGAGGCCGGCAACAACGACATGAAGGGCCCCGAGGTGATGCAGTGAGGGCCACGGGGGCCACCCGGTGAGGGTGCGCGTCACCGTCATGCTGCGGGACGGCGTGCTGGACCCGCCGGGCCGGGCGATCGGGCACGCGCTGCACACGCTGGGCTTCGGCAACGTCGGCGACGTGCGCGCCGGCCGGGTGATCGAGCTGGAGCTGGACGAGGCCGACCCGGAGCGTGCCCGGGCGCAGGGCGACGAGATGGGCCGGCAGTTGCTGGCCAATCTAGTGATCGAAACCTTCACGACCGAGGTGCTGGGATGAGGACCATCGTTCCGCTGGGGCTGCCGATGGCGGCGCTGCTGTGGCTGGGGATTGCCGGCGCCGCGTCCGCCGAGTCCCCGACCGGACCCAGGGGCCGACTGACCCACCTGCCGGCCAGCCGGCTTCTGGCGTTGTGCCAGTCGCCGCGCACCGGGGCGGTGTGCGACGCCTACGTCAGCGGGATCTCGGATGGCATCACCCTGGTCGAGAGCGCGTCCGGGCCCGACATCGCGCGCAAGGTCTGCGTCCCGGAGGCCAACGGCAACCAGCTGCGCGGCGCTGTGGTGGGGTGGATGTCGAAGCATCCCGAGCGGCTGTCGTCCGATGTCGGACCGGTGGTGTACGACGCCATGGCCGATGCCTTCCCCTGCGCCGCGGGTGCCGCGAAGCCGTGAAGGCCGGTATCGTCGTCTTTCCCGGCACCAACCGGGAGCGCGACATGGCGATCGCGCTGGCCGGCTCCACCGGACGGCGCCCCCTGATGCTGTGGCACCGTGACACCGAGCTTCCCGACCTCGACCTAGTGGTGCTGCCGGGCGGCTTCAGCCACGGCGACTACCTGCGTTCCGGCGCCATGGCGGCACACGCGCCGATTATGGCGGCGGTGCGCGCCCACGCCGCCCGCGGCGGCCACGTGCTGGGGGTGTGCAACGGGTTCCAGATCTTGACCGAGGCCGGGCTGCTGCCGGGCGCCCTGCTGCGCAACGCCGGCATGCGGTTCCTCAGCCGCGACTGCACGCTGCGGGTCGAGCGCGGTGACACGCCGTTCACCCATGCCTGGCGGCCGGGCGACCTGTTCCGGGCGCCGATGGCGCACGGCGACGGCAACTACGTCGCGGACGTGGACACGCTGGACCGGCTGGAGGGCGAGGGGCTGGTGGCGTTCCGCTATGCGGACGGCAGCCCCAACGGCAGCGCGCGCGCCATCGCCGGCATCCTCAGCCCCGACCTGCGGGTGTGCGGGCTGATGCCGCATCCGGAAGACCTGGTGGATCCACTGATGGGCGGCATCGACGGGAAGCCGCTGTTCGACGGGCTGGCGCGGGTGTTCGCGTCGTGAATGCGGGCCGTCCGGTGGGCCCGGAGCTCGCCCGCGAGTTCGGGCTCACGGCGGACGAGTACGCCAAGCTCCTCGCCATCACCGGCCGCGACCCCACGCTGACCGAGCTCGGCATCTTCTCGGTGATGTGGTCCGAGCACTGCTCCTACAAGTCGTCGCGGGTGTGGCTGCGCACCCTGCCGACGGAGGCGCTGTGGGTGATCCATGGGCCGGGCGAGAACGCCGGCGTGGTGGACATCGGCGAGGGGCTGGCCGCCGTGTTCAAGATGGAAAGCCACAACCACCCGTCCTTCATCGAGCCGTACCAGGGGGCGGCCACGGGTGTGGGCGGCATCCTGCGCGACGTGTTCACCATGGGCGCGCGGCCGGTCGCCAACCTCAACGCGCTGCGCTTCGGCAGCCCCGACCATCCCGCCACGCGGCGCATCGTCGACGGCGTGGTGCGCGGCATCGGCGGCTACGGCAACTGCGTCGGCGTGCCGACGGTGGGCGGCGAGATCAACTTCCACCCGTCCTTCGACGGCAACCCGCTGGTCAACGCGATGACGGTGGGGGTCGCGCGGCGGGACCGCATCTTCCTGTCGGCGGCGGCCGGGGTCGGCAACCCGGTGGTGTACGTGGGCAGCCGCACCGGGCGCGACGGCATCCACGGCGCCACCATGGCCTCGGCCGAGTTCGACGAGCACGCCCAGGCCAAGCGCCCCACGGTTCAGGTCGGCGATCCGTTCACCGAGAAGCTGCTCATCGAGGGCTGCCTTGAGCTGATGGCGACCGACGCCATCGTGGCGATCCAGGACATGGGGGCGGCCGGCCTCACCTCGTCCGCGGTGGAGATGGCGGGCAAGGGGGGCGTCGGCATCGAGCTCGACCTCGACCGGGTGCCGCAGCGCGCGCGTGGCATGGCCGCCGACGAGATGATGCGCTCCGAAAGCCAGGAGCGTGTGCTCATGGTGATCCGCCCGGACCGCACCGAGGTGGCGCGGGCGATCTTCGACAAGTGGGAGCTCGACTTCGCGGTGATCGGCCGCATCACCGACACCGGGCGCATCGTGGTGCGGCACGAGGGGCGGGTCGAGGCGGACATCGCGCTGGCGCCGCTGGCGGACGAGGCGCCGCTGTATCACCGGCCGACCGCGCCGTCGCCGCCGCCCGAGCCTCTGGGCTCGGTGCCCGACCCGGTCGGCATCGAGGCGGCCCTGGTGTGGCTGGTCGGCTGCCCGGATATCGCGTCGCGCGCCTGGGTGTGGGACCAGTACGACAGCACCGTCGGCGGCCAGACGGCGCTCAATCTCGCTGTGGACCTGGCGGACAAGGGC
>CAXUBN010000265.1:0-3912 GCA_964249255.1 uncultured Acetobacteraceae bacterium
GCGGGTGAGCTTGATCTCGCTCTCGCTGCCGACCAGCGGGATCATGATCTCGGGATGCACGGCCTTGCCGGTCTCCCGGCCCACCAGCACCGCGGCCTCGAAGATCGCGCGAGCCTGCATGCGGTAGATCTCGGGGTAGCTGATGCCCAGCCGGCAGCCGCGGTGGCCCAGCATCGGGTTGCTCTCGGTGAGCGCCGCGTGGCGCTGCCGCACCGCGTCCACGCTCTCGCCCATGCTGTCCGCGAGCTCCGCCAGCTCGGCATCCGTGTGCGGCAGGAACTCGTGCAGCGGTGGATCGAGCAGGCGGATGGTCACCGGCAGGTCGGCCATGATGCGGAACAGGGAGGCGAAGTCGTCGCGCTGGAACGGCAGCAGGGTTTCCAGAGCCTTGGCGCGCGCGGCCGCGTCCTCGGCCATGATCATGCGGCGCACGGCGCCGATGCGCTCGGGGGCGAAGAACATGTGCTCGGTGCGGCACAGCCCGATACCCTCGGCGCCGAAGCGGGCGGCGGTGGTGGCGTCGGCCGGGGTTTCGGCGTTGGCGCGCACCCGGAGGCGGCGCACCTTGTCGGCCCAGCCCATCAGGGTGGAGAAGTCGCCCGACAGGGTGGGCTCGATGGTGGCGACGCGGCCCACGAACACCTCGCCGGTGGAGCCGTCCAGCGTGATCCAGTCGCCGGCCTTGAGCGTGTGGCCGCCGGCGGACAGGGTTTGCGCCTTGTAGTCGACACGGATGCCGCCGGCGCCGGCGACGCAGGCGCGGCCCATGCCGCGGGCCACCACGGCGGCGTGGCTGGTCATGCCGCCGCGGGTGGTGAGCACGCCGCGGGCGGCGTGCATGCCATGCACGTCCTCCGGCGAGGTCTCGATGCGGACCAGGATCACGTCCTCGCCCTTGGCGGCGCGCTGCTCGACCTCGTCGGCGGAGAACACGATGGCGCCCCCGGCCGCACCCGGCGAGGCCGGCAGGCCGCGCGACAGCACGGTGCGCTCGGCCTTGGGGTCGAGGGTCGGGTGCAGCAGCTGGTCGAGCGAGGCGGGCGAGATGCGGCTGATCGCCTCCTCGTGGGTGATGCGGCCTTCCTGCGCCATCTCGATGGCGATGCGCAGCGAGGCGGCGGCGGTGCGCTTGCCGGTGCGCGTTTGCAGCATGTACAGCTTGTTCTGCTGCACGGTGAACTCGATGTCCTGCATGTCGCGGTAGTGCCGCTCCAGCGTGTCGCGGACCCGCAGCAGCTCGGCGTACGCCTCCGGCAGCACGCGCTCCATCGACAGCTCGCCGTCCTTGGCACGCCCCTGCGACATCGGCTGCGGGGTGCGGATGCCGGCGACGACGTCCTCGCCCTGCGCGTTCACCAGGTACTCGCCGTAGAAGATGTTCTCGCCGGTGGACGGGTCGCGGGTGAAGCACACGCCGGTGGCGCAGTCCGAACCCATGTTGCCGAACACCATGGCCTGCACGTTGACCGCGGTGCCCCAGTCGGACGGGATGTCGTGGAGGCGGCGGTAGGTGTTGGCGCGCGGGTTCATCCAGGAGCCGAACACGGCGCCGATGGCACCCCACAGCTGCTCCTTGGGCGATTGCGGGAACGGGTTGCCGGTCTCGCGCAGCACTAGGTCCTTGTAGCTCTCGACCACCTGCGCCCAGTTCTCGGCGGTGAGTGCCGTGTCCTCGAGCGCGTCGAGCTCGGTCTTCATGTCCTCGATGATCTCCTCGAACCGGTGGTGCGAGACCCCCAGCACGACGGAGCCGTACATCTGGATGAAGCGGCGGTAGCTGTCCCAGGCGAAGCGCGGGTCGCCGGACGAGGTCTGCAGCCCCTTCACGGTGTCGTCGTTCAGGCCGAGGTTGAGCACGGTGTCCATCATGCCGGGCATCGACACCCGGGCGCCGGAGCGCACCGACACCAGCAGCGGCCGGGCTTCGTCGCCGAACCGCAGGCCGACCGCGGCCTCGACATGGGCCAGCGCCGCCTCGACCTGGGCGTCGAGGTCGGCGGGGTAGCGGCGGTCGCCCCGGTAGAACTCGGTGCAGAGCTCGGTGGTGATGGTGAAGCCGGGCGGGACCGGCAGGCCGATGCCGGCCATCTCGGCGAGGTTGGCGCCCTTGCCGCCGAGGAGGTTGCGGAGGTCCGAGCCGCCCTCGTTGCGACCGGCGCCGAAGCTGTAGACCCACTGCGTCATGAACCCGTGTCTCCGTTTCGGCATCGAACCGCGCCGCATCCTGGTCGACCGCGGGGGCCGCCGGGCGAAGCATGCCAGTGTTGTCGCCCAATGTCGTCGGGGCGCCCGCCGCCGGCGCCGCCATCCAATCGATCCGACCTTATACGACGGGCCGGCGGCCGGGAAGAACAACAGCGCCGCCGTTCCGACCACCCGGGGCGCGCGGCACCGGGGCGGCGTTATGGCGCCGCGCCGTTGATGTCGGACGGTGTCGGGAGCACATAGCCAGCGCACCACCACCACCGGCCGCGGGCGCGCCGGGGTGGCGGGGTCTGCCCAGGGTCTGTGATGAGTGGTTTTGTGCGCGAGGCGATGGAGTTCGACGTGGTCGTCGTGGGCAGCGGCCCGGCGGGGCTGGCGGCGGCGATCCGGCTGAAGCAGGTGGCGCCGGATGCCAGCGTGTGCCTGCTGGAGAAGGGCTCGGAGGTCGGCGCGCATATCCTGTCGGGTGCCGTGATCGAGCCGCGTGCGCTCGACGAGCTGATCCCGGACTGGCGTGCGCTGGGTGCCCCGCTCGACACCCCGGCCACCGACGACCGCATGCTCTTCCTCACGCGCCGTCGCGCGGTGCGGGTGCCGTGGCTGGACACGGTGATGCCGCACATGACCAACCATGGCAACTACATCGTCAGCCTGGGCAACGTGTGCCGCTGGCTGGCCGAGCAGGCGGAGGCGCTGGGCGTCGAGATCTATCCCGGCTTCGGGGCGGCCGAGCTGCTGGAGGAGGACGGGCGCATCGTCGGCGTCGCCACCGGCGACATGGGGGTCACGCGCGCGGGCGAGCCCGGCCCCAACCACCAGCCCGGCATGGAGCTGCGCGCGCCCTACACCCTGTTCGCGGAGGGCTGCCGCGGCTCGCTGTCGAAGCAGGTCATGGCGCGGTTCGGGCTGCGCGACGGCGTCGATCCGCAGACCTACGGTTTGGGCGTCAAGGAGCTGTGGGAGGTGCCCGCCGCCCAGCACAAGCCCGGCCTGATCCAGCACACCTTCGGCTGGCCGCTCGACCACCGCACCTATGGTGGCTCATGGATGTATCATTTCGGTGACAACCTGGTGTCGTACGGCTTCGTGGTCGGCCTCGACTACCCCAACACCTGGCTGTCGCCGTTCGACGAGATGCAGCGCCTCAAGACGCATCCGGCGATCCGGCCCCACCTCGAGGGCGGCCGGCGCATCTCGTATGGCGCGCGGGCGCTGTCGGAGGGCGGGCTGCAGTCGATCCCGCGCCTGACCTTTCCCGGCGGCGCGTTGATCGGCGACGCGGCCGGCTTCCTCAACGTGCCCAAGATCAAGGGCACGCACGCGGCGATGAAGTCCGGCATGCTGGCGGCCGAGGCGGTGGCGGAGGCATTGGCGGACGGCCGCCCGGCCGAGCCCGCCTCGTTCACCGCCCGGGTGCGCGCCAGCTGGCTGTGGGAGGAGCTGCGCGCGGTGCGCAACATCCGCCCCGCCTTCGCGCACTACGGCACGGTCGCCGGCGCCGCCTATGCCGGGATCGACGCCATGCTGCTGCGCGGGCGGGCGCCCTGGACGCTGCGCCACCGCCACGGCGACCACGCGGTGCTGGACACGGCGCAGAAGTCCGAACCGATCGCGTATCCGAAGCCGGATGGCGTGCTCACCTTCGACAAGCCGTCCTCGGTGTTCCTGTCGAACACCAACCACGAGGAGGACCAGCCGGTGCACCTG
>CAXUBN010000266.1:0-3889 GCA_964249255.1 uncultured Acetobacteraceae bacterium
CCGGTCGGGGCCGTAATCGAGGAACAGGGCGGTCCCGCCCTGCCGCGACAGGCGGTGCGCCAGATGCCGCGCCGTCGACAGCGCCGGCTCGCACCATTCCAGAACCTCACCCGTTGGCACCTCGCGGTTCTGCAACGGCGGCGGGGGTGGGACCGTGTCCCGCAGCGCGAAGCCGCCGTCCCGCACATGCCGCTCGGCCCAGCCGCGCTCGGTGCGGACCAGCTGGCGGATCGGCAGCGCGTCCAGGAACTCGTTGGCGAGCAGGATCAGCGGTCCGTCCGGCAGGTCCTCGATGCGCTCGTGCCAGGTGACCGCGTGGCCGGGGAGTGCCGCTGCCTGGACGGCCCGCAGGCGCGGCGAGGCTTCGACTAGGTGCAGCCTCAACGCGGCGGCGAAGTCCGGGGCCACGCGCGGCAGCAGGCGCAGCGCGTCGGCCAGCAGCGTGCCGCGTCCGGGTCCGGCCTCGGCCAGGAGCACCGGGTCGGGCATCCCCATCGTCTGCCACGCCACCGCAGCCCAGGCGCCCAGGATCTCGCCGAACGCCTGGGCGATCTCCGGCGACGTGGTGAAGTCGGCGAACGGGTCGCGGGTGGCGTAGTAGGCGGCGTTGGCGCGCCCCATGAAGCGGTCGAGCCGCTCCGGGTCCAGCTCCGGGTCTGGCTCCAAGTCCGGCCCGGCCGCTCCGGGACCGGCGGTCACGTCGGGCCAGGCACGGAGTCGGGGACCGCCAGCGGCGCCAGCACCGGGCCGCTGCGGGCGTAGAGGATGAGCCCGAGGCCGGCGACCGCCATCGGGATGCACAGCAGCTGGCCCATGGTGGTGCCGAACGCCAGGTAGTTCAGGAACGAGTCCGGCTGGCGGAAATGCTCGGCGAAGGCGCGCAAGGCCGCGTAGCCGAGCAGGAAGCAGCCGGTCAGCAGCCCGGCACGCTCCCGCACGGGCCGCCGCGCCGCCAGCAGCAGCATCGCGCCGAGCAGCAGCACCCCTTCCAGCAGCGCCTCGTAGAGCTCGCTCGGGTGGCGGGGGATGTCGTCCACGCGGGGGAAGATCATCGCCCAGGGCAGGCTGGGCGGCGCCGGGCGTCCCCACAGCTCGCCGTTGATGAAGTTGGCGACCCGGCCCAAACCGAGCCCGATCGGCACCACGACGGCGAGCCGGTCGGCGAAGCCGAGCAGGCTCAGGCGCTGGCGGCGCGTGTACAGGACCAGCGCCACCACCACGCCCAGCATGCCGCCATGGAAGCTCATGCCGCCGTGCCACAGCTGGGCGATCGCCGCCGGGTGCGCCAGGTAGAGCGTGGGCTGGTAGAACAGCACGTAGCCGAGCCGGCCGCCCAGCACGACGCCCAGCGTGGCCCAGGTGAGGAAGTCGTCCACCTGCAGCGGCGTCGCCACCACGGGCGCGCGGGCGGCGATGCGGCGCATCGCCCGCCAGCCGATCAGCAGCGCCACGATGTAGGCCAGCGCGTACCAGCGGATCGCCAGAGGCCCCAGCTGCAGCAGGACGGGACTGAAGTCCGGGAACACCAGGACTGGAAGCATCGTGGTTCGTCCCGATGGTTCTTAGAGATAGGGGTCGGCGGAGCGGAGCAGCGCCACGTAGCGCCGCACCCCCTCCTCGAGCGGGGTGAACTGGCCGTCGAAGCCGGTGGCGCGCAGCCGACCGATGTCGGCGCGGGTGTGGGACTGGTATTGACCGCGCAACGAGTCCGGCATGTCGACGAAGCTGACGCGGCGTTCGGCGCCGGCGGCGTCGCAGACGGCGTGGGCCAGGTCGAGGTAGGTGCGGGCGACGCCGGTGCCGAGGTTGAACAGCCCGCTCGGCGCCGCCGGCGCGTCCAGCAGCCACAGCAGCACGTCCACCACGTCGCCGACCCAGACGAAGTCGCGCGCCTGCTCCCCGTCGGCGAGACCATCCTGGTCGGAGCGGAACAGTCGTGCCGCCCCGCCCGCCGCGACCTCGTCGTGCTTGGTCTTCACCACGGAGATCATCGATCCCTTGTGATACTCGTTCGGGCCGTAGACGTTGAAGAACTTGAGCCCGGCCCAGCGCGGGGGCGCGGGGGCACCATCCGCCACCTGATCCTGCACCCACAGGTCGAAGGCGTGCTTGGACCAGCCGTACAGGTTGAGCGGTGCCAGGGAGCGCAGGTGGGCGGGGTCGTCGGAGAAGCCGCCCGGACCGTCCGCGGCGCCGTAGGTGGCGGCCGAGGACGCATACAGGAACGGCACGCGGTGCGCGGCGCACCAGCCCCACAGGGACTGCGACAACGCGACGTTGGTGCGCCACACGAGGTCGCCGTCGCGCGCGGTGGTCTCGCTGATCGCGCCGAGATGGACCACCGCGTCGAGGGCCGGCGCCGTGCGCAGGAAGCCGTCGAGCTCGTCCGGCGGCAGCAGCCGCTCCGGCGGATGCGAGCGGAGGTTGCGCCACTTGCCGTCCTGTTCCAGCCGATCGACCACGACCGCCCGGCCGCCGCGGGCGCGCAGCGACGCATGCAGGCACGAGCCGATGAAGCCGGCACCGCCGGTGAGCAGGATCATGCGGCGCTTATAGGCAGGGCGGCGCAGACCCGCCAACCGCCGGTGGAAGGCCCGGCCCGGCATGCCATATGGAGCTTGTGGCCGGGCGGATCGTGCCGCCGGCCCATCGGAGGGGAGCACCATGGCTGAACGATCCCGCCTGTTCGACGACTTCGCCGGCGTCGCCGGCGGCGCGTTCTCGGCGCTCGCCGGTATCGGCGACGAGATCGGAGCCCTGGTCCGAGCGCGGATCGACGAGGCGCTGGAGCGGCTGTCGCTGGTGCGGCGCGAGGAGTTCGACGCGGTGAGCGAGCTGGCCGCCAACGCCCGCAACGCGCAGGAGGCCGCGGATGCCCGCCTGGCGCTGCTGGAAGCCCGGATCACGGCGCTCGAGGGGCATCGCGGGTCGGGCGGCGGGATGGCGGACCACCATGGCGGCGAGGGTGCCCCGGGCGGACCGCCGCCGCTGGGGGCCCTGCTGTCGGACGCCGGCTAAGGAGGTTCCGCCAGCCTCGCCGAGCCCATCGTGCGGCTCCCTTGCGGGCGCACGAGGCTGCCCATACGCTCGCATTCGGGTTGATCCCCGGTTCGGTGCGTGACTCGCGGCGTTCGCCGACGGGGGCGTGGCGACCTCTGGGTGACGCCCGATCTGCAGACACGAGGGGCCCGGCGCCAACCGGGCCGCCTTCCGATGGGGGAGCCCCGCATGCCTGCTCTCGACTCGCACAGCCCGCAGCCCGCGACCAACCCGCTCGACGTGATGGAACAGATCGTCGGCGGCTACGAGTGGGCGTTCGACCGGCGCAACGATACCGAGATGGCGGCGGAAGCGCCGGGCAAATGGTGCGACTACGGGCTCTACTTCTCCTGGTCGCGCGAGATCAGCGCCATGCATTTCACCTGCGCGTTCGACCTCAAGGTACCGAGCGCGCAGCGCCGCAACCTGTTTGAGCTGTTGGCGCTGGCCAACGAGCGGCTGTGGATCGGGCATTTCGGCATGGACCCGGACGACGGCATGCCGTTGTTCCGCCATTCGGTGCTGCTGCGCGGTGCCCCGGGCGCCTCGGTGGAAAGCCTCGAGGACATGGTCGACATCGCGCTCACCGAGTGCGAGCGGTTCTATCCGGCGTTCCAGTTCGTGCTGTGGGGCGGCAAGTCGCCGGCGGAGGCACTGGAATGCGCGATGCTGGAATGCGCCGGAGAGGCCTAGCGCCAGGGGTCGCAGGCCCGTGAAACCGAGAAATCCTCGGATTGGTTTCCAAAGGCTGAGCCTTTGGCGGGGTCCAGGGGCGGAGCCCCTGGCCTTCCCCTGATCCCCCCGAACCTCCTGGTCGGCCACCGCCGCATGGGCAGCGCCCAGCTGGCCG
>CAXUBN010000267.1:0-3882 GCA_964249255.1 uncultured Acetobacteraceae bacterium
GGGCATGATCCTGGACCGGGTGCCCGGATGAGCGGAGCCCAGGCGCCACGCGACGGCACTGCGCCGGCGATCAGCTGCGTCGGGCTCAGCCGGGGCTTCGACGGCGTGCCGGTGCTGCGCGACGTGTCGGTCAGCTTCATGGCCGGCACGGTGAACGTGCTGGCGGGCGAGAACGGCGCGGGCAAGTCGACGCTGTTCAAGCTGGTGGCCGGCCAGCTGGCGCCGGACCGGGGCAGCATCGCGCTGTTCGGGCAAACGGTACGGCGCTTCGACCCGAAGGTCGCCCAGGCGATGGGCGTGTCGATCATTCCGCAGGAACTGGCGCCGATCCCGGAGATGCGCCTGTGGCAGAACCTGCTGATCGGCCACGAGACCACCGGGGCGCTGGGCCTGGTGCGGCGCCGGGCGATGATCGCCCAGGCCGGCGCGATGCTGGAGGGCGTCGGGCTCGACCTCGACCCGACGCTGCCGATGAAGCGGCTGGGCCTGGCCGCGACGCAGATGGTGGAGATCCTGAAGGCCACCTCGTGGGACAGCCGGATCGTGCTGATGGACGAGCCGTCCTCGTCGCTATCGTCCCGCGAGACCGAGCAGCTGTTCCGGGTGATCAGGCTGCTGCGCGACCGCGGGACGTGCATCCTCTACACCAGCCACCGGATGGAAGAGATCGAGGCGATCTCCGACACGGTGGCGATCATGCGGGACGGCGCCATCATCCGGCACGAGGCCACGTCGGCGCTGACCGAGCGGCAGATCATCGCCGCCATGGTGGGACGCGAGATCACCGAGCTGTTCCCCGACAGGCCGGCGCTGGTGGAGGACGCGGCGCCGGTCCTGGTGGTGCGCGACCTGCGCGTCGAGGGCTACGACGCGGCGGTCTCCCTCACGCTCCGGGCGGGCGAGATCCTCGGCCTTGGCGGCCTGGTCGGCGCCGGGCGCAGCGAGATGCTGGAGGCGATCTTCGGCCTGCGCCCGGCGACCGGTCAGGTGACGCTGAACGGCATCCCCCTGCCGCTCGGCCGGATGGGCCAGTCGATCCGGCGCGGCATCGCCATGGTTCCGGAGGACCGCAAGCTCGCCGGCGTGCTGACGTCGCTGTCGATCCTGGACAACATCACCCTGCCCCACCTGGACCGCTTCACCCGGCCCGGCGGCTGGATGGACAACCAGGCGCGGCGCCGCGGCGCGCTCGACGTGCTGGCACGCACCCGGGTCGCCTATGCCTCGCTCGGCCAGCTGGTCGGGCACCTGTCGGGCGGCAACCAGCAGAAGGTGGCGTTGGCCCGCTGGCTGGTGGCCGGGACGCCGCGCGTGCTGATCCTGGACGAGCCGACCCGCGGCATCGACGTCGGCGCCCGCTCCGAGCTCTACCGGCTGATCAACGAGCTCGCGGGCCAGGGCGTCGCCATCCTGCTGGCGTCGTCGGACATGCCGGAGCTGATCAACCTGTCGCACCGGGTGCTGGTGGTGCGCGCCGGGGGCATCATGGGCGAGCTGGGCCGGAACGAGCTGGACCAGGAACGGATCCTGCGCCTGGCAATGGGAAAGGCCGATCATGCAGCTGAGTGACGCGACGCCCCAGAGCACGATCCCGGCTCCGGGGGGCACCCGTCTCGATGCGCATGCGGTGCGACGCTTCGCGCTGCGCTACTCGCTGGTCATCATCCTGGCCGTCTTCCTGGTGGCGCTGGCGCTGTCCAGCCGGTCCTTCCTCACCGTGTCCAACCTCAACGTCATCCTGATCCAGGTGGCCGCCAACGCGCTGCTGGCGACCGGCGCCACCTTCGTCATCCTGACCGGCGGCATCGACCTGTCGGTGGGCAGCGTGGTCGGCCTGTCCGGCGTGGCGGCGGCGCTGTTCGCGCAGGACGACGGCCTTCTCACGTGCACCGGGGCGATCCTGCTGGGCCTGCTCGCGGGTGCCGCGATCGGCGCCTTCAACGGCGCCCTGGTGGCCTTCGCCAAGGTGCCGCCCTTCGTCGCCACGCTGGGCAACATGACGGTGGCGTCGGGCCTTGCCTTCGTGTTCAGCGACGGCCAGCCGATCTCCGGCCTGTCCGACCAGTTCCTCGGCCTGTCCGGCACCGTCCACGGCGTGTCCATCCCGGTGGCGGTCATGGTGGTCGTGGTCGCGCTGTCCTGGATCGTGCTGGCCCGGACCAAGTTCGGGATGCACGTCTACGCGGTGGGCGGCAACGCCCACGCCGCCCGCGTCGCCGGCGTCGGCCTGCGCGGCATCCGGTTCTCGGTCTACGTCATCGCCGGCGCCCTGGCCGGGCTCGCCGGCGTGCTGCTCGCCGCGCGCGCCACCGCCGGGATCGCCAACACCGGCACCGGCTACGAGCTCAACGCGATCGCGGCCGCAGTCATCGGCGGCATCAGCCTCGCCGGCGGCCGGGGCTCGATGATCGGCACCGTGTTCGGGTTCCTGATCATCGGCGTGCTGGACAACGGCCTCAACATCATCAACGTCTCGCCCTTCTACCAGCTCATCGTGAAGGGCCTGATCATCATCGGCGCGGTGTTCGTCGACAGCCTGACGCATCGCACCGACGACTAAGAAAAAATCAACGAACAGGGAGACCAACCATGAAACATGTGCTCGGCAGGAATGCCCTTCTCGGCTGCACCCTTCTCGCCGGCCTGGCGCTACCCGCACGGGCGGCGTTGGCGGATGCCGCGCATCCCGTGATCGGCTACACGGTCTACGACATGAGCTCCTTCATCTCGCTCGGCAAAGGCGGGGTGGAAACGGTGGCGAAGGCCGATCACGTGTCGCTGCTCTGGAACTCGGCCGGAATGGACGTGAACACGCAGATCTCGCAGATCCAGCAGTTCATCAACCAGAAGGTCGACGCCATCATCATTGCCGCCGTCAACTCCTCGACGCTTGGCCCGAGCGTCGCCGCGGCGAAGGCGGCCGGCATCCCGGTCATCCTCACCAACCTGTCGGTGCCCGACGCCGTCATGAAGGACGCGGTGTCCTATGTCGGGCCGGACGACGTGAAGGCGGGCGAGCAGGAGGCGAACGCGCTGATGGACGCGATGCGCCACAAGGGCGCGATCGTGGTGCTGCAGGGGCCGCTCGGCCAGTCCGGCGAGATCGACCGCACCAAGGGGATCCAGAACGTACTGGCCCGGAACCCGGGCGTGAAGCTGCTGGCGATGCAGCCGGGTGACTGGGCGCGCAACAAGGCCTACGGCATCATGCAGGACTGGCTGTCGCGCTACGCGAACCAGATCACCGGCGTGATCGGCGAGAACGACGACATGGCGATCGGCGCCATCCAGGCCATGCGCGAGAAGGGTCTGGCGGGCAAGATCCCCGTCACCAGCATCGACGGCATCAAGGACGGCATGCGTGCGGTCCGGGACGGCAACGACGTCGAGACCAACCTGCAGGACGGCCCGCTCGAGCTCGGGATGGCGCTCCAGGTCGCGGTCGATCACATCCAGGGCAAGCCGGTGCCGCATCTCGCGATGATCGTCATGCCGCAGATCACCAAGGAAAACGTCGGCCACTACTACGGCCAGCTCTACGCCAGCCCGCAGACCTTCCTCGACGGGTTACCGGCGCTGATCCGCAGCAACCTCACCTCCGGCCACTACGCGGCGCAATGACCGACCGCCAGGCCCGCGGACGGTTTTGCGAGCGGCCTGGCGAACGGCTCGGCGAACGGCGACAGGAGAGCCTGCGATGACGACACCGACCTTCGGCGAGGCCTTCGACTTCTCCGGGCAAACGGTGCTCGTCACCGGCGGGGCCGCCGGCATCGGCGCGGCGATGGCGCAGGCCTTCGCGGCGCGGGGCGCACGGCTGCAGCTCGTCCACCGCGCCCCCGACCTCCAGACGACGGCGCGCGCGATGCCCGGCAGCGGCCA
>CAXUBN010000268.1:0-3880 GCA_964249255.1 uncultured Acetobacteraceae bacterium
GCGCGGCACCCGACGGCGCCCGGTCGCTGGCACTGGGGGACGACGCCAGATGGACGTCGTGGCCCGCCATCGGCTGGCAGATGCTCACCCGGACCCCGGAACCGTACCGGCGGCTGCTGGCCGGCCGCCGCCCGGCGCTGATCCACGCGCATTTCGGCATCGACGGGGTATGCGTGCTGCCGCTGGCGCAACGGCTGGGCGTGCCGCTGGTCACCACCTTCCACGGGTACGACGCGACGCTGTCCACGGCCGCGCTGCTGTCCTCGCCGGCCTGGGCGAACTACCCGCTGTTCCGGCACCGGCTGGCGCGGGACGGGGCGCTGTTCCTGTGCGTGTCGGAGTTCATCCGCGGCCGGGTGCTGGCGATGGGATTTCCGCCCGAGCGCACGCACCTGCACTACACCGGCATCGACTGCGCGGCGATCCAACCGCGCTCGCCCGAGGAAGAAACCCGGACGATCCTGCACATCGCCCGCCTGGTCGAGATGAAGGGCACGGAACACCTGATGCGGGCGTTCGCCGCGCTTCCCGCCCGCCATGCCGACACCCGGCATGTTCTCCTGGTTCCCCATCTTCTTCCCGCTGCGCCGCCCGCTGCACGCGCTGGCGCGACGGCTGCGGCTGGGACCGCGGGTGCGGTTCCTCGGCGCACGGCCGCACGCGGAGGCAATGGCGTGGCTGCGCGGGGCGGCGATGCTGGTGCTGCCCAGCGTCCACACCCGCACCGGACGGGTCGAGGGGCTGGGCATGGTGCTGCTGGAGGCCGCCGCCACCGGCGTGCCGGCGATCGGCAGCCAGGTCGGCGGCATCCCGGAGGGGATGGTGGACGGCGAGACCGGCTTCTTAGTACCCGAGCGCGACCCGGAGGCGCTGTGCCGGCGCATGACCGTGTTGCTCGACGACCCCGGGCTGCGCCGCCGCATGGGCGAGGCCGCGCGTCGCGACGTCGAGCGCCGCTTCGGGATCGCGCGACAGGCGGCCGCGCTGGAGCGGTTCTATGCGGGCGTGCTGGGCGGGCGTGCTGGCGGGCGGCGGTGCGCTTCCGCCGCCACGGGGCGGATGCTAGGACCTGCCGGGATCGTGCCTGCCGCGACCGTTGAGGACCCATCGTCTTGACCGACTCCGCCCTGGCCAGCCGCCGCCTGCCGCCGTCCCGCGCCACGCGCCGCCTGGAAGGGCTGACGTCGGGGGCCCGGTTCCTGTGGCGGGCGCTCGGCTCGCGCTACAACCCGCTGCTGGCCCAGGTGGTGGTGACGCGGCGCTGCAACCTCGCCTGCGGCTACTGCAACGAGTACGACGCGCACTCGCCGCCGGTGCCGCTGCCCGACCTGCTCCGCTGGATCGACCACCTGGCGCGGCTGCGCACGGCCTCGGTCACGCTGACCGGCGGCGAGCCGCTGCTGCATCCCGAGCTCGACCAGGCGATCCGCGCCGCGCGCGGCCACGGCATGATCGTGACGACCATCACCAACGGCTTCCGCCTCAGCCGCGACTGGATCGACCGGCTGAACGCGGCCGGGCTGCAGGGCATGCAGATCAGCATCGACAACATCCGGCCGGACGAGGTGTCGATGAAGAGCCTCCAATCCGTGGAGAACAAGCTGGCCCTGCTGGCGGAGCACGCGCGCTTCAAGGTGAACGTGAACTCGGTGCTGGGCGTGACCCGGCAGCGGACGCAGGACGTGGTGACGGTGGCCCGCACCGCCGCGCGGTACGGCCTGCAGCATTCGGTCGGCGTGCTGCACGACCATTCCGGCCTGCTGAAGCCGCTCAACGCCGACCAGATGGACGCCTACCGCGAGGTGACCCGCATCTCGCCCTCGATCGTGCACGGGCTGAACTACCGCCTGTTCCAGCGCAACCTGATGCAGGGCCGGCCCAACGACTGGAAGTGCCGCGCCGGCGCCCGCTACCTGTACGTCGCCGAGGACGGCCGCGTGCACTGGTGTTCGCAGCGGCGCGGCCGGCCGGGCATCCCGCTGCTGGAGTACACCCGGGACGACATCCGGCGGGAGTACGCCACGGCCAAGTCGTGCAGCCCGACCTGCACGCTGAGCTGCGTGCACCAGATGAGCGCGTTCGACCGGTACCGGGGCGCGCAGGTCCGGCATGCGGCCTAGTTGACGCGTTCGCCCGATCAAGCACAGCGGGCGGTAAGGCCGATCGTCTTCCGCAAGGGTCGAGGACCATCCGTCCTCGACGTTCGTCAGTCCTGGACCTGCAAGGCTCGATCCCTACCCGTGACGCGTCGGACCTTGGTCTCGTACAGGAACAGCATGGCATAGGTCGCCAGGGTGGCGATCACGACGACGCCCAGCCGGACGGACGGGGTCGCACCATCCGTCAGGATGGAGGCCAGCAGGACGGCCATCGTCAGACCGGCGATCCCGGCGAGCGGGGCCGCCACCGTCCTGGCGAGGGTGGGGAGGCCGATCGCCCAGGAGCGCCGCACGGTGCGGCAGCACCAGGCGAGCAGGGGCGGGAAGATCCCGAGCCATACCGCCGAGACTGCAAGCAGCCCATCTCGCGTCGGCACCGTGACACCCACCACGGCGATGCCGCCCCCCAGCAGCAGCAGGGCCGTGGCGGACAGCCGGGCGGCGGCAGCGGGACAGCCGGTCCCGATCATCGCGGTGGTCAGCAGCAGCATGGTCACCCGCAGCAACGCCGCCGCCGCCAGCAGCCGCAGCGGCCACGCTGCGGCGGCGTAGCTGGTGCCGGCACCGTCATGCAGCAGCGCGGTCAGCGACGGGGCGGCCAGCATCAGGGCGGCCATCAGCGGCGCCACCAGCAGCGCGATGCGGCGCAGCGACCAAGACAACGTCAGCGCCAGCTCCCGGCCGTCCGCCGTGACTCGCGCCAGCACCGGCAGCATCGTGCGGTTGAGCAGGGTCGCCACCGCCATCGCCGGCTCCATGGCGATGTCGAACGCCACCCGGTAGATCGCCAGCGGCGCGGCACCGTAGAACAGGCCCACCAGCAGGTAGTCGACGTTCTTGAACATCTGCTCGGCCAGGTTGGCGCCCGCGGCATGGAGGCCGAAGCGGGCCAGCGGCACGGCCGGGCGGAGGCGGAACATGAGGCGGGGCCGGAACGGCCGCGCCAGCGTGGCGCCGAGCAGCGTGAACAGCCCGCTGGCGGCGAAGCCCGCCACCAGCGCCCAGGTGCCGGCGCCCTCCAGGCCCAGCCCCAGCCGGACAACGGCGGCCCCCAGCGTGGCGCAAACGTTGACCGCCGCGATGCGCTCGTACTGCAGCGCCCGACTCATCAGTGCCATCGGGATCACCGCGGCGCCGACCAGCGGCTGCTTGGCGGCGATGACGAGGAAAAAGGCGGTCATGCCGCCCATGCCGTAGGCGGCGGCGATCGCGGGTGCCGCCAGCAGCACCGCGCCGCCGCACAGCAGGGCGGCGCCGAACACGTACCAGAACAGCGCGTCGAGCTGCGCGCGGGACACCGTGCGGGCCTGGATCAGCGCCTCGGCGGTGCCGAGCCCGTTGAACGCTTCCACCACCGTGCCGATCGAGACCACCAGCGAGGCCACGCCCAGCTGCGGCTTGGACAGGAACAGCAGCATGACCAGCATGGTCGCGAAGTCGACCAGCCTGGCGACGATCGTGGCACCACCCAGCCAGGTGAAGCCGCGGCCGAGCCGGCGATGCGGTTCCGGGCTCACCGGCCCCTACCCTTCCCCCAGATCCAGACCCGGGCCCGGACCGGTTCCGGACGCGAGGCCGATCCGCGATGGCGGCAGCACCCAGGACCGCGCCCGCAGCAGGTGCACGACCCAGCGCCAGGAGCCCCGCCGCCAGGCCAGGCGCTGCGCCTCGTGCCAGCCGCCACGGCGCGCGGCGGAGGGCACGGTCAGCCTGTCCTTGAT
>CAXUBN010000269.1:0-3873 GCA_964249255.1 uncultured Acetobacteraceae bacterium
CGGCATGCTGTCGATCGCGCGATTGCTGGGCGGTCGCGGCGACGAGACCGCGACCCGCCCCGCCGCGGCGCCCAGGCCGTCCCCCGCCGCCACCGGCCGTTGGCAGGATGAGGTCGGAACATCGGACGGCCCATGGCGGCTGCCGCCGACCTCGCTGCTGAAGCCGGCGCCGCCCCGCGCCAGCGTCGGGCCGTCGCCGGAAAGCCTGCAGGCCAACGCCCGTCTGCTGGAGACCGTTCTGTCGGACTACGGCGTGCAGGGCGCTATCGGCGACATCCACGCCGGGCCGGTGGTGACGCTCTATGAGCTAGAGCCGGCGCCCGGCATCCGCTCGGCGCGCGTAATCGGGCTGGCCGACGACATCGCCCGCTCGCTGTCGGTGACCGCGGTGCGCATCGCCACCGTGCCCGGCCGCAACGTGATCGGCATCGAGGTGCCGAACGCCCGGCGCGAGACGGTGTACTTCTCGGAGCTGCTGGACGCCGACAGCTGGGTCGAGCATCCGGCGCGACTGTGCCTGGCGCTGGGCAAGGACATCTCTGGCGCGCCGGTCTATGCCGACCTCGCCCGCATGCCGCACCTGCTGATCGCCGGCACCACCGGCTCGGGCAAGTCGGTCGGCATCAACTCGATGATCCTGTCGCTGCTCTACCGGCTGAGCCCGGAGGAATGCCGGCTGATCATGATCGATCCCAAGATGCTGGAGCTGTCGATCTATGACGGCATCCCGCATTTGATGGCCCCGGTGGTGACCGAGCCGGCCAAGGCGGTGACGGCCCTGAAATGGACCGTGCGCGAGATGGAGCGCCGCTACCGCGGCATGAGCCAGCTCGGGGTGCGCAACATCAACGGCTACAACGACCGGGTGGCGGCGGCGCGCCTCGCCAACGAGACCATGACCCGCAAGGTGCAGACCGGCTTCGATCCGGAGACCGGACGCCCGATCTTCGAGGAACAGAACCTGTCCCTCGAGAGCCTGCCCTACATCGTCGTGGTGATCGACGAGATGGCCGACCTGATGATGGTGGCCGGCAAGGAGATCGAGAGCACGGTGCAGCGGCTGGCGCAGATGGCGCGCGCGGCCGGCATCCACGTGATCATGGCCACCCAGCGCCCATCGGTGGACGTCATCACCGGCACGATCAAGGCCAACTTCCCGACCCGCATCTCGTTCCAGGTGATCAGCAAGTTCGACAGCCGCACCATCCTGGGCGAGCAGGGCGCCGAGCAGCTGCTGGGCCAGGGCGACATGCTCTACATGGCCGGCGGCGGCCGCATCACCCGTGTGCACGGCCCGTTCGTCGGCGACGGCGAGGTCGAGGACGTGGTGCGCCACCTGCGCGCGCAGGGCGAGCCGGTCTACCTGGACGAGGTGACGGCGCTGTTCGAGGATGAGGGCGGATCATCCGGCGCCGGCGGGGGCTCGGGCGGCGGCAACGGGCTGGGCGGCGGCGGCTTCGACGGCGAGACCGGACTATTCGATCAGGCGGTGGCGCTGGTGGCCCGCGAGGGCAAGGCGTCCACCAGCTTCATCCAGCGGCACCTGTCGATCGGCTACAACCGCGCCGCCAAGCTGATCGAGCAGATGGAAAAGGAGGGCATCGTCAGCCCCGCCAACCATGTCGGCCGGCGCGAGGTGCTGGTGCGGCGGGCGGCGGACGAGGAGTAAGAACCGCGCGGCAGCTGCCTGGACGTGAGGACGTTCATGCCGGGAGGTGCTAGGATACCTACATGAGCAGCGCGCTCGCCAGAACCATGAGCCGGTCCGAGTTCCTCGACTGGGCGCAGTCCCGGGATGGGCGCTACGAATTCGACGGCCTGCGGCCGGTCGCCATGACCGGTGGCAGCCTGGGACACAACCAGATCACGCTGGCGATCCACCGGGAACTCGATCGCCGTCTCGCCGGTGGTTCCTGCAGGCCGCTTGGGCCCGATGCCGGCATCGCGACGGTCGCCGACGTCATCCGCTATCCGGACGCCGTCGTGACCTGTTCGCCGTTCGATCGGTCCGAGCACCTAGTTCCAGCGCCCGTCATCGTCTTCGAGGTCGTCAGCCCCGGCTCGCTGCGTATCGATCGCGTCGTGAAGCTCCGGGAGTACCAGGCTGTGCCGTCGATCCGCGCCTACGTCATCGTCGAATCGGATGCCCCGGCCATCACGGTCCTGTCTCGCGACCATGACAGCGAGATCTTCAGGGTCGTGGGCCTGACCGAGGACGATGAACTGGTGCTCGGGGTGATCGGCGTCTTGATCCCCGTGGCCGAGATCTACGCTGCGATCGATTTCACAACGACCGCTGGCTCGTAGACCGAAGCAGATCGGGGGGTCGTCCGACCGGCTATAACAGGAACGACAGCGCCTCGTCGCAGGGCTGCTCGACCTTGAGCGTAAGCAACGGGTCGGCGCGGGTGCGGCCGAGGTTGACGGCCGCCACCGGCTTGCCCGCCTTGGCCGCCGCCTGCGCGAAGCGGAAGCCCGAGTAGACCATCAGCGAGGATCCGACCACCAGCAGCGCATCCGCACGGTCCAGGGCCGCGAACGCCGCGTCCACCCGGTCCCGCGGCACGGTTTCGCCGAAGAACACCACGTCGGGCTTGAGCAGGCCGCCGCAGGCGGGGCATGCCGGCACGACGAACGAGGCGAAGTCGCGGTCCTCCAGGTCGGCGTCGCCGTCCGGAGCGTGGACGGCGTCGAGTTGGGCCCAATCCGAGTTCAGCGACAGCAGTTCCTCCTGGAACGGATGCCGTGCCAGCTGATGGTCGCAATGGAGGCAGCGCACCACGTCGAGGCGCCCGTGCAGGTCGATCACGTCCACGCTGCCGGCGGCCTGGTGCAGGCGATCCACGTTCTGTGTCAGCAGCAGCTCGCTCCGGCCCAACGCCTCCAGCCGCGCCAGCGCCCGGTGGGTCGGATTGGGCCGCGCCGCGCCGAACGAGCGCCAGCCGATCAGGCTGCGCGCCCAGTAGCGTCGGCGGATGTCCGCACGGGTGGTGAAGGCCTGATACGTCACCGGCTGCGGCCGCTTCCAATTGCCATCGGCATCGCGGTAGTCCGGGATGCCCGAGCCGGTGCTGCAGCCGGCGCCGGTCAGCACGAACAGCCGGCGGTGCCGGTCGACGAAGTCGGGAAGATCGATCGTGTCCACGGGACACAAGGTGGGGACGTGCGGTCGGCGGCGCCAGCGATGCCGGTCCGCGGCGGCGACGCGGCATGCCTGCCGCGGCGGCGACGCGGCATGCCTGCCGCGCCGACAGGTTCCTTGCCAAGCCGGCGCATGCTTGCCACGTGCGGGTGCATGACCAGCCGCACCGTCGCCCTGGACGACCGCCCCGCAGGCCTGCTCGGCCCTGCGTCCCCGCATCGGGCCATGTTCGCGATCCTGATGGCGATCACCCTGTGCCATCTCGTCAACGATGCGCTGCAGGCGCTGCTGCCGGCGATCTACCCGCTGCTGAAGCGCAGCTTCGCGCTGTCGTTCGGGCAGATCGGGCTGCTCACCTTCACCTACCAGGTCACCGCCTCGCTGCTGCAGCCGCTGGTCGGCCAGTTCACCGACCGCCGCAAGCTGTCCTGGTCGCTGCCGGCCGGCATGGCGTTCACGCGGGGGGGCCTGCTGGCGCTGTCGCTGGCGCATGGCTACGGGCACCTGCTGGCCGGCGCCGCGCTGCTCGGCATCGGCTCCTCGATCTTCCACCCCGAGGCCTCGCGCATCGCCCGGCTGTCGTCCGGCGGCCGCTACGGCTTCGCGCAGTCGCTGTTCCAGGTCGGCGGCAACGCCGGCACGGCGCTGGGCCCGCTGATGGCGGCCTTCGTCGTGCTGCCGCTGGGCCAGTCCAGCCTGGCCTGGTTCTGCCTGGTGGCGCTCGCGGGGAT
>CAXUBN010000270.1:0-3867 GCA_964249255.1 uncultured Acetobacteraceae bacterium
GCTGCTGCTGTCGATGCCCGGCACGCCGGTGATCTACTACGGCGACGAGATCGGCATGGGCGACAACATCTATCTGGGCGACCGCGACGGCGTGCGCACGCCGATGCAGTGGTCGATCGACCGCAACGGCGGCTTCTCCCGCGCCGACCCGGCCGGCCTCGTGATGCCGCCGATCATGGACCCGATCTACGGCTACCAGGCGATCAACGTGGAGGCGCAGGCGGCCGGTCAGCATTCGCTGCTGAACTGGATGCGCCGGATGCTGGAGGTGCGGCACCGCCACCGCGCGTTCGGCCGCGGCGGCCAGCGCTTCCTGTATCCCGGCAACCGCAAGGTGCTGGCCTACCTGCGGCAGCATCCGACCGACGACGGCCGCGACGAAACCCTGCTCTGCGTCTTCAACCTGTCGCGCTCGGCGCAGGCGGTCGAGCTCGACCTCCATGAATACAACAGGGCGGTTCCGGTCGACGTGATCGGCGGCTCGATCTTCCCGCCGATCGGGCAGCTCACCTACCTGCTGACGCTGCCGCCCTACGGCTTCTACTGGTTCATGCTGGCCACCGAGCAGGCGCTGCCGTCCTGGCATGCGCCGACGCCGGAACCTCTGCCGGACCTGTCCACGATCGTGGTGCGCAACATGCTGACCGAGGTCGGCAGCGGACAGGCGCGGCGGTTGCTGGAAGGCGAGGTGCTGCCGGCCTACCTGCCCAAGCGTCGCTGGTTCTCCTCCAAGAGCGAGACCCTGAACGGCGTGTCGTTCGCCTACGTGGCACCCATGCGCCCGGACCGCGACAACCTGACGCTGATGACCGAGCTCGCCGTCTCGGTCGGCGACCGCACCGAGCGCTACTTCCTGCCGCTCGGCGCGGTGGGCGAGGAGGATGCGATCGCGCTGGCGCAGCAGCTGGCCTTCACCCGGGTCCGGCGCGGCCCCCTCGTCGGCTACCTCACCGATGGGTTTGCCACCGACGCCTTCGCCGTCGCCACGCTGGCGCTGATCGAGGCTGGCACCACGATTCCCCTCGACGGCGAGGCCGCCGGCGGCCGGCTGGTGTTCAGCCGCATCGAGGGTCCGGCCATGCCGCAGCGCCCCGCCGAGATGTCGATCCGCCGGCTGTCGGCCGAGCAGTCCAACAGCTCCATGATCATCGACGAGCAGCTGGTGCTGAAGGTGGTGCGCAAGGTGCTGTCCGGGGTGCACCCGGAGGCCGAGATCTCGCGCTACCTCACCGTGCACGGCTACAGCAACGCGCCGCCGCTGTTCGGCGAGGTGACGCGGTTCGAGCCCGACGGTACGCCCAACACCCTGATGCTGGTGCAGGGCTTCGTGCGCAACCAGGGCGACGGCTGGGAATGGACCCTGGAGTTCCTGGCCCAGGCCGCCGAGGAAAGCGTCGATGTCGGCGAGGATGGCGAGCAGGAGCAGCATGCCGACCTTTACAGCAACTATGCCGGCTTCGCGCAGGCGCTCGGCCGCCGGCTGGCGCAGCTGCACGAGGTGCTGAGCCAGCCCACGGACGACCCGGCGTTCCGGCCGGAGGTGGTGACCGAGGCCGACCTGGACGCGTGGGCCACCGGCGCGATCGAGCAGCTCGAGCGGGCGATGCCGGCGCTGCGCCGCTTGACCGATGGGCCGGAGGATGACGGGATCGCCAACCTCGCGCGCGACGTGGTGGGACGGCAGTCGCAGCTGCAGGGCCTGATCCGCCGGCTGGCGGCCTCTGGCACGGGCGCGCTGCGCACCCGCGTGCATGGCGACTTCCACCTGGGCCAGGTGCTGGTGACAGGCGGCGACGCCTACCTGATCGACTTCGAGGGCGAGCCCGCCAAGTCGATGGAGCAGCGGCGCGCGCATTCGTCGGGGCTGCGCGACGTTGCCGGCATGCTGCGCTCGTTCGACTACGCCGCCGCCACCGCATCGTCGCGGCTGCACAGCAGCAGCGAGCGCACCGCCGAACGGCGCGGGACGCTGGTCGAGCAGTTCCGTGCCCGCGCCGGCGCCGATTTCCTCGCCGCCTATCGCGAGGTGCTGGAGGCCAGCCCGCACCGCTGGGCGCCGCGCGCGGCCGAGCAGTCGCTGCTCGACCTGTTCCTGCTGGAGAAGGCCGCCTACGAGATCCGCTACGAGGCGGACAACCGCCCGGACTGGATCGGCATCCCGCTGGGCGGGCTTGACCAGATCATCAAGCGCCTGCTCGGCAGCGCCGCGCGGACCGGAGCCTGAGCGATGGCCGACCTGATGACCACCCACCTGCCGCACCCGGCCGCCGTGGACAGCCTGCTGCGGGCACGGCACGGCGACCCGTTCTCGCTGCTGGGCCCGCATCAGGTTGAGGGGGGATGGGCGATCCGCGCCTTCCTGCCGGGTGCCACCGCGGTGGAGGTCGTGGACGCGGTGAGCGGCCTGCCGCTCGGCAGCCTGTTGCCCGTGCATGGGGACGGGCTGTGGTCCGGGCTGGTGGGCAGCGGTGCCCCCTACAGGCTACGGATCACCATGCCCGACGGCAGCGGCGGCGGCGCCACGCACGAGGAGGCCGACCCCTACGCGTTCCCGCCCCTGCTGGGCGAACTTGACATCCACCTCCTCTCGGAAGGCCGGCACCGCGACCTGGGCGACGTGCTGGGCGCGCACGCGGCAGCGGTGGACGGGGTGGACGGCACCCGGTTCGCGGTGTGGGCGCCGAACGCCCCGCGCGTGTCGGTGGTGGGCTCGTTCAACGGGTGGGACGGGCGCCGCCATTCGATGCGGCTGCGGGCCCCGTCGGGCGTATGGGAGCTGTTCGTACCGGGCGTCGGCGCCGGCGCCGTTTACAAGTACGAGCTGGTGGGGCCGCACGGCGACCTGCTGCCCACCCGTGCCGACCCGGTGGCATGGCGCACCGAAGCGCCGCCGGCAACCGCCTCGGTGGTATGCGACCCGACCCCGTTTCCCTGGAGCGACGCCGACTGGATGGCGGGACGCGCCGCGCGCCACGCCCCCGACGCGCCGATGTCGATCTACGAGCTGCACGCCATGTCCTGGCTGCCGCACGGCGGCACCCCGCCCTCCTGGCAGGTGCTGGGCGACCGGCTGATCCCCTACGTGGCCGAGCTGGGCTTCACCCATATCGAGCTGATGCCCATCATGGAGCACCCGTTCGGCGGCTCCTGGGGCTACCAGGTGCTGGGCCAGTTCGCCCCCACCGCGCGCATGGGCACCCCGGCCGAGTTCGCGCGGTTCGTCGACCGCTGCCACGGTGCCGGCATCGGCGTGCTGCTGGACTGGGTGCCGGCGCACTTCCCCACCGACGCGCACGGGCTGGCGCATTTCGACGGCACCGCGCTCTACGAGCATGGCAACCCATTCGAGGGGTATCACCAGGACTGGAACACCTTCATCTACAACCTGGGCCGCAACGAGGTGCGCGGCTTCATGATCGCCGGCGGGCTGTTCTGGTTGAAGCACTTCCACATCGACGGGCTGCGCGTCGATGCCGTCGCCTCCATGCTGTATCGCGACTACAGCCGCAAGGAGGGCGAGTGGGTGCCGAATCGTTACGGCGGCCGCGAGAACCTGGAGTCGATCGCCTTCCTGCAGGACCTGAGCCGCGCGGTGCGCGAGACCAGCCCGGGCGCGGTGCTGATCGCGGAGGAATCGACCTCGTTCCCGAACGTCACCCGGCCCGCCGACGAGGGTGGGCTCGGCTTCGACTACAAGTGGAACATGGGCTGGATGCACGACACGCTGCACTACATCGAGGAGCAGCCGGTCTATCGCCGCTGGCACCACGGCGAGATCTCGTTCGGCCTCGTCTACGCCTTCTCCGAGCGCTTCGTGCTGCCGATCAGCCACGACGAGGTGGTGTACGGCAAGGGCTCGATGATCGG
>CAXUBN010000271.1:0-3866 GCA_964249255.1 uncultured Acetobacteraceae bacterium
GTGACCGGCCGCGACAGGATGGCGATCCCGGCCACACCGGCGGCGAGCAGGAAGCCGGCCGCCGCGACCCCGCGCCACAATCCGAGCCGCGTCCGATCGGTGGCCGGCGGTCGCGGCCGCAGCACCGCGACCGATCCTCGCCCATGGGCGGTGGCCTCGATCCGCGGCCACAGCTCGACCGGTGGTTCCACCGGCGTGGCCAGCCCGATCAGCGGTAAGAATCGCCCTTCCCAATCGGCGATGGCGCCCGCCAGCGCCGGGTCGAGCGCCGCCTCCAGCCGCACGCGAGCGGCCTCGTCCGGCGGCAGCGTGCCCAGCACGTACTCACCCGCTAGCAGCACCACCTCGTCCGGGGATTCTGGATCCGCTCCGATCGTTCCGATCCCGCTCATGCCCCGATCTCGCTCATGCTTCGAGACACCGGCGCAGGCCGAGCAGCGCCCTGCGGACCCAGGATTTCACCGTGCCCAGCGGCGCCTGCAGCCGCCCCGCCAACTCGCTGTGTGACAGCCCATCCATGAACGCGAGCAGCACCACCCTGCGCTGGCCGTCATCAAGTTCGCCCAGGCAGCGATGCAGTGCGGCGCCGTCGGCGCGCTCACCCAGCTGCTGCAGCGCGTCGGGTGTCGGATCGGGCTCGTCCTCGCGCTCCTGGCCATATTGTTCCCGGGCACGGCGGCGCAGGATGTCGATGGCTCGGTAGCGCACCAGGCTGGCGAGCCAGGCCTCCGCGGCGCCGCGCGCGGGATCGAAACGGGCGGCGCGCTGCCAGACCTGGATGAACGTGTCGTGCACCGCGTCGGAGGCCAGCGCCGGCTGCTGCATCAGCCGCAGCGCCAAGCCATACAGCCGCGGCGATTGCAGTTCATAGAGACGGTGGAATGCGCCACGATCACCCTCCGCACAACCCTGCAGCAGTGACGCGACATCGGGCTGCGCCTGCGCTCCCCGCCCGTCCCGGTCAACCATTTGGAGACATGATCCCAAAATTCCAGAAATGACCCTAATCGCCTCGCGCTGCCCTGGCGAGGTCCGGAACGGGAACGAAAGGTTGATGACGGGATGGCAGGCGGCGTGCGCGTTCATGTCTTCCCTACGCGCGAGCGGCGATGGTGGATGACCACCCTCGTCAGCCGCGCATGAAGACGAGGCAGTCATCCAGCGTCGGCGCCAATCCGTGCAGCGGTCGACCGATCGCACCCACGATCTCCAGGTGGTCGACGCCTCGATAGATTCGCTCCCGCACCGGCCCCCCGCGCAGGCGGATGCGCTCGGCCAGCCGAGCGGTGTTGGCAGGCCGCACCGTGTGGTCGGCGCTGCCGGCAAGCAGCAGCATCGGCGGATTGTGGCCGTCGACATAGGTGATCGGCTGCGTCGCCGCGGTGGCGGGACCGGGGCCGAAGACCCCCCGGAGCTGCTCGGTGTCCAGCGGCAGGAAGTCGTAGGGACCGGCGAGCCCGATCGCATGCGCGATGTCGTGCGGCGGCGACAGCCCGACCGCCGCCAGCAGCGCCGGGTCCAGCGCCAGCATGGCGGCGTTGTAGGCGCCGGCGGAATGGCCGACCAGCGACGGCGCCGCCCCGTCGCCGCCGAACGCGGGCGCGTGGAGCCGGGTCCAGGCGAAGGCCAGCGCGCAATCGGCCAGGATCTCCCGCCAGCGAACCTGCGGATACAAGCGGTAGTCCGGGATCACGGTCAGGATGCCGCGCGCCGCGAACGCGCCGCCGACGAACCGATACATGTCCCGGGCGCCCGCGACCCAGCTGCCGCCATACAGGAACACGGCGACCGGAAACGGTCCGACACCCTCCGGCCGGTAGATGTCGAGCCGCTGCCGGGGATCGGGACCGTAGGCGACTCCCGACGCAGCCAGCCGGTCCGGGGCCAGCGCGTTCAGCATCGCGGCCGGCGAGCAGCCGGCCAGCGGCACGCAGCTCAGCAGCGCCGTCGGCACCGCCAGCGCGCTGAAACGGCGCCGGCCGAGCCGCACCGGATCAGAAACGAGCGCGCTCGACGTAATGACCATGCGCCCAAACCCAGCGATACCCGTCCCAGCGCCAATGGCCAGGCTCCCAGGCCCAGTACGGATGCTCGCGCGGCGGCGGCGGCCGTTGCTCGACGAGCACCTGTGGCGGTGGCGGCCGGACCACAACCGGAGCAGTGCGGTACACCACGCGCGGCGGAGGTGGAGGCGGCGGTGGCGCCTCGTAGATGCAGCCGGCCAGCAACGCTGCCGAGCAGCCCGCCAGCACGAGGTCGCGTGATCGGCGCATGGCCTTCTCCTTGATCATGGGTTGGTAATCCTCAGGACAGCGGCTGCGCCACCTGCTCGAGCGACTTGCCCTCGGCATCGATGCCGAACCGCAGGGCCACCAGTGCGGCTGCGATCATCAGCAGGCCCGCCCCCAGGTAGCCGTATGACAACGGCACCCGGCCGCCGGCGGCGATCAACCGGCCGAACAGCAGGGGGGCGCCCACGCCGCCGATCAACGTGCCCAGGACGTAGAACACCGAGATCGCCATCGCCCGGGTTTCCAGCGGGAAGATCTCGCTGGCGGTGAGATATGCGGCGCTGGCGGCGGGCGAGGCGAAGAAGAAGATCGCGGCCCAGCCGATGGTCTGGGTGGCGGCGGTCAGGAGGCCGGCGGCGAATAGGAACGCCACCGCGATGATCAGCGCCCCGGACATCGCATAGGTCGCGAAGATCATCCGCCGCCGGCCGACGGTGTCGAACAAGGGTCCCAGCACCACCACGCCCACCACGTTGGCCAGCGCCAGCGGCAGGATGAACAGCCCCACCCGGTGCGGCGTCACCCCCTGGTCGATGGTCAGCACCTGGCCATAGGTGAAGAACACCGCGTTGTAGAGGAACGCCTGTGCCGCCATCATCAGCAACGCCAGCGCAGAGCGGACCTTGTAGCGGCCCAGCATGGCGCCGAAGATCAATCCGAACCCGAACACGCGGCGGGGGTGCACGGTCAGCGTGCCCTCGGCCACCGGCAGCGGCGCGGCGGCAGTCTCCAGGACCCGTGTCTCGATCGTGCGGATGGTATCATCCGCCTCCTCGTGACGACCGTGCGTCAGGAGCCAGCGCGGGCTTTCCGGCACCCACCGGCGCAGCAGCAGCACCAGCAGTCCCAGCACACCGCCGATCGCAAAGCCGTAGCGCCACCCCCCCGGAAACGAGCCATCGCCGCGGACCAGCAGCAGCGACGCGACCGCACCGCCGGCCGCCCCCAGCCAATAGGAGCCGTTGACCAGGAGATCGATGCGGCCGCGCAACCGAGCCGGGATCAACTCGTCGATCGCCGAGTTGATCGCCGCATACTCGCCACCGATGCCGAGCCCGGTCATGAAGCGGAACAACAGGAAGCTGCCGACATTCCACGAGCAGGCGGTGGCGAGCACGCTGGCGATGTAGAGCCCGAGCGTCACGTTGAAGATCCGCTTGCGGCCGACCCGGTCGGTGAGCCAGCCGAACAGCAGCGCGCCCCCCACGGCACCGGACACGTAGAGCGAGGCGGCCAGCCCGATCTCGGCGATCGTCAGCCCCAGCGCTGCCGGGTCCTGCAGCGCCGGCCCGATCGAGCCGACGATCGTGACTTCCAACCCATCCAGGATCCAGGTGATGCCCAGTGCCGCCACCACCAGCAGGTGGAAGCGCGACCAGGGCAGGCGGTCGAGACGGGCCGGGATGTCGGTGCGGATCGCGGGTAGGGCCGGCTCCGGCGTGCCGGTCATGGACGTGCCCTGGTCAAGGGCGCGTCATCGGACATTGGCTCGGGCGTGGGCCAGTGCGGTGACCAGGGCATGGACGACGGTGGGATCGGCGAGGGTGGAGGTATCGCCCAGCTGGTCGTGTTCGC
>CAXUBN010000272.1:0-3866 GCA_964249255.1 uncultured Acetobacteraceae bacterium
TTTGGGAAGGTCTCGACAAGCAGCTCGCCCGGCGCCGGCAGCGCCGAGCGCTCGTCGTGCGCGGCGACGATCACCGTCATCGACGTCGAGGCCGGCCCCGCGTCTGGCGCCCCCCGTTGCGCCGGCCGACGGGCCAGCCGCAGCGTCTGCGCGAACACGAACGCGATCAGCAGGGTGTCGTAGGCGATGTAGGCCAGCCCCGCCGACCACGCCCAGATTCCCCCGCCGCCGGTGAACGCGCGCGCGAACAGCAGCACCCAGAACCCCAGCACCGCGCCATGGATGACGACGCTGCGCGCCGGGGTCGGCGGCGGCGCATGGCGCGGCGAGACGAGCTGGCGCCGCAGCGCCATCGCCTCGGCGATCGCCTCCGTCCGGTCCAGGACCTGTTCCTGGGTCTGCGTCGCCATCCCGAACACCTCAACCCCGATCTTTGCGCCGGGCAGGGGCTCGGGCATGCTGAAACCCAGCGATCACATCGCCGAAAGCTAGGCCGGAGCCTGGGCCGAACCCTGGTCGGACCGATCCCGCATGCCAAAGGACCTGCCGGCCATGCCGACCGCCGCTCGTTATACCAGGATCGCCATGCTGCTGCACTGGCTGGTCGCCGTGCTGATCATCGGCAACCTCCTGCTGGTGTGGACGATCGGCTGGTATCCGGACGGCCTGGTGCGGCCGGCGATCAACCTGCACAAGTCGATCGGCCTCACCGTGCTGGGGCTGGTGCTGCTGCGGCTGCTGTGGCGCTTTGCCCATCCGCCGCCGCCGCTGCCGCGCGCCATCTCCCGTGCCGAGCGACTGGGCGCGCACGCTGCGCACATCGTGCTCTACGCCCTGATCCTGTCCCTGCCGATCTCGGGCTACGTGCACGACTCGGCCTTCAGCCAGGCCGCCGCCCATCCGCTCCGGCTGTACGGCCTGGTGCCGTTCCCCCGCATCGGCGCGATCGCATCGCTCGACCCGGCCACCAAGGCGCAAGTGCACGCCACCTGGTTCGCGCTGCACGCCCGGCTCGCCATCGTGCTCTACGTGCTGCTGGGGCTGCACCTGCTGGGCGTCCTCAAGCACCAGCTCGACCGCCATCCGGTGCTGCCGCGGATGCTGCCGGGCGGGAAGGCCAGGGGCGTCGCCGCTGGACCTGGCCAGGGCCGGGAGCCCCGAACCACGATCGTCTAGTTGACGGCCGAGGGTGCGGGCGGCTACCCAGGATCGGCCGACGTGGGAGAGACCGGTGCGAGCCGGCGCCGAAGGAGCAACCGCCCCGGAAACTCTCAGGCAGAAGGACCACCCGGCAACGGACTTCTGGAAAGTGGCGACCGGTCAGCGCCGGATGCGCCCGCCGACGGGATAACGATCTCAGGCAAACAGACAGAAGGGGCGCATCACGGCCGCACGGGCGGCCTCCGGGGGCGCCATGGACTCGACCGTCACGACTCATCCGCATGGCGCCGATCGCCATCGGGCCGATCCCTGGGACGGTAGCCGTCCGCCCAGGGACTCGTTCGCCCGCCGCCACATCGGGCCCGACCCGGGCGAGGTCGCCGTCATGCTGGCCGCGGTGGACGCCCCCGACCTCGAAACCCTGACCGCCCAGACCGTGCCCGCCGCCATCCGCGTCGGTGCTGAGGAATGGGAGCGGCTGGAGTGCCTCGGCGCCGGCATGACCGAGCCGGAGGTGCTGGAGCGCCTGCGCGCCGTGGCCGGCCGCAACCGCGTGCTGACCTCGCTGATCGGCCAGGGCTACCACGGCACCGTCCTGCCGGGCGTCATCGGGCGCAACGTGCTGGAGAACCCGGCCTGGTACACCGCCTACACGCCCTACCAGCCCGAGATCGCGCAGGGCCGGCTGGAAGCGCTGCTCAACTTCCAGACGATGGTCTGCGACCTGACCGGCCTCGACGTCGCCAACGCGTCCCTGCTGGACGAGGCCACCGCCGCCGCCGAGGCGATGACTCTGTGCCTGCGCCTCGCCCGCACCAAGGCGCGCGCCTTCCTGGTCGATGCCGGCTGCCACCCGCAGGTGATCGCCGTGCTGCGCACCCGTGCCGAGCCGGTCGGCATCGCGCTGCTGGTGGCCGACCCCGCCGAGGCGTCGATCGAGCCCGGCACCCTGTTCGGGGCCCTGCTGCAGTATCCGGACACGCTGGGCCGCGTGCGCGACCACCGCGCCCTGATCGCCCGGCTGCACGAGGCCGGCGCGCTGGTGGCGATGGCGGCCGACCCGCTGGCGCTGACGCTGCTGACCCCGCCGGGCGAGCTCGGTGCCGACATCGCGATCGGCTCGATGCAGCGGTACGGCGTGCCGATGGGCTACGGCGGCCCGCACGCCGCCTACATGGCGGTGCGCGACGCCCACAAGCGCGCGATCCCGGGCCGGCTGGTCGGCGTGTCGATCGACAGCGCCGGGCAGCCCGCCTACCGGCTGGCGCTGCAAACGCGCGAGCAACACATCCGCCGCGAGAAGGCGACCTCCAACATCTGCACCGCCCAGGTGCTGCTGGCGGTGATCAGCGCGATGTATGCGGTCTACCACGGCCCGGACGGGCTCGCGGCGATCGCGCGGCGCGTCAACCGGCTGGCCCTGACGCTGGCCGCGGGGCTGGAGGCGCTGGGCTGGACCCTCGAGACCGACGCGCTGTTCGACACCGTGACCGTCCATGCCGGCGACCGCGCCTCCGCGGTGATCGCGGCGGCGCTCGGGGCGGGCATCAACCTGCGCCGCGCCGGCAACGGCCGGATCGGCATCAGCCTGGACGAGACCACCACGCCCGAGATCGTGCGCGCGGTCTGGGCCGCCTTCGCGCCGGACGCCGACACCGACGCGCTCGCCGCCACGCCGCGGCCGACGGGCGGCATCCCGGCGGCGCTGCGCCGCACCACCCCCTTCCTCACCCACCCGGTATTCCACGCGCACCGGTCCGAGACCGCGATGCTGCGCTACCTGCGCCGGCTGTCCGACAAGGACCTGGCGCTGGACCGCACCATGATCCCGCTCGGCTCCTGCACCATGAAGCTGAACGCCACGGTGGAGATGGTGCCGGTCACCTGGCCCGGCTTCTGCGACATCCATCCGATGGCACCCCCCGACCAGGCCGCCGGCTACGCCGAGCTGTTCGCCGACCTCGAGGCGCGGCTCTGCGCGGTGAGCGGCTACGACGCGGTGTCGCTGCAGCCCAACTCCGGCGCCCAGGGCGAGTATGCCGGCCTGCTCGCCATCCGCGCCTTCCACCGCGCCAACGGCGATGCCGATCGCGACGTCTGCCTGATCCCGGCCTCCGCGCACGGTACCAACCCGGCCTCGGCGCAGATGGTCGGCATGCGGGTGGTGGTGGTCGGCTGCGACCGCGAGGGCAACGTCGACATCGACGACCTCAGAAACCGCATCGCCGCGCACCGCGACCGGCTGGCCGCGATCATGATCACCTATCCCTCGACCCACGGCGTGTTCGAGGAGGGCGTGCGCACCATCTGCGACCTGGTGCACGAGGCCGGCGGCCAGGTGTACCTCGATGGCGCCAACCTCAACGCCCAGGTCGGCCTAGCCCGGCCGGGCGCCTACGGCGCCGACGTCAGCCACTTCAACCTGCACAAGACCTTCTGCATCCCGCACGGCGGCGGCGGCCCCGGCATGGGCCCGATCGGGGTGCGCGCGCACCTCGCACCCTTCCTGCCGGGCCGCCCGGAGAACGGCGGCGCCAACGCGGTGTCCGCGGCGCCGTACGGCTCGGCCTCGATCCTGCCGATCTCCTGGGCCTACATGCTGCTGATGGGCGCTCCCGGCCTGCGCCGGGCGACCGAGGTGGCGATCCTGAACTCGAACTACGTCGTGCGACGCCTGGAGGGCGCCTATCCGGTGCTGTACCGCG
>CAXUBN010000273.1:0-3862 GCA_964249255.1 uncultured Acetobacteraceae bacterium
GTCCGGAGCCACCGCGCCCGCCCGCTCCGGCGCGCCCGCAGCAGGCCGGTCCGCATCGCGACGATCACCATCCGGGGCACTGAGGACGGGATACCCGCATCCACCATCCCGTGTCGGGTGCGCGAGCCGTCGGTCCGGATCGACCGGCCGGTCGTGGCGGCGGACGCGACCCGACCGACGCCGGCAGGGTCGGGCGGGCATGGGCGCGTCGACGGCCGAGCTTGTCTGGATGGCGGGGGAGGATCACATCCGCCATGATCCGGACGTGCCCTCGACACGGGGGCGATCCGGGCTCTGGCTCATCGGGGCGGTAACGGCCATGCAGGACTCCGCGGCCTTGTTCGGGTTCCTTCGCGCCGGTGCGGAACGGGGCGAGCGGGCGGCGCTGGCCACCCTGACCGCCGTCATCGGCAGCGCGACCCGGCGCATCGGCACGCAGCTGGCCGTGCGCGCGGATGGCGCCACGTTCGGCTCGCTGTCCGGCGGCTGCCTGGAGGCCGCCGTCGCCGCCGAGGCGCAGGCGGCCATGGCGACGGGACGCGCCCGGAGCGTGCGCTTCGGCGCCGGGTCGCGCTTCATCGACATCCGCCTGCCCTGCGGCGGCGGGATCGACCTGCTGGTCTCGCCGCCGATGCCGGACAGGACCGTCGACCGGGCCAGCGCGTTGCTGGGGCGGCGCAGGCCGGTGACCCTGCGCCTGTCGGCAGACGGCCACGTCTCGGCCGGTCCGAGCCGGCCCGGGGACCGGACCGGCTGGAGCGGCGCCCATTTCCTGGTCCGGCACGAACCGCCGTTGCGCCTGGTCGTGGTCGGCCAGGGCGCCGAGCCCGCCGCCCTGCTGCGCCTGGTCCGGGGGTTCGGCGCCGAGGCGGTGCTGGTCAGCCCGGACCGGACCTGCGTCGCCGATGCGGCGCGGTTGGGCTTCGCCGCCGAGCTGCTGGACAGGGAGCGGTGGCCGGACCTGCTGGCGGCCGACGGACACACGGCGGTGGTCGTGCTGTTCCATGACCACGACCGGGAAACCCGGCTGCTGGCGCGGGTGCTGGCCGGCGACGCCTTTTTCGTCGGCGCGATGGGCAGCCGCAAGATCCATGCCGAACGCTGCCGCCGGCTGGCGCAGGCGGGCGTCCCGGTCGACGCGATCGCCCGGGTGGTCGGCCCCGTCGGCCTGATCGAGGCGACCCGCGACCCGCAGAGCATGGCCGTCTCGATCCTGGCCCAGGTGATCGAGCGCCACGAGGCGATGCTGCAGGCAGGGCCGGCCCGGCGACCCGATGCCTGCCGGAACCTGCCGGCGGAGGCGGCCGTCCTTGATCCACGGACGGCGCGATACGAAGTGCCCGCCTCCTGCTGACGTCATGCCGGCCATGGCGACCGGCGTCCGGCCCCACGCGAGGTACCCCAGGATGACGGACTTCCCCAGGCTGGAGATCTCGCGACGCGGCATCCTCGTCGGCGGCGTGGCGACCGCGGCCGTCGCCTCGTCCTCCCCGGGCGCGGACGCCCAGGCACCGGTCGAGCCAGCGCTGCTGCCGGTCAGCCTCGACGTGAACGGTCAGCGGCGCGACCTGTCGCTCGACCCGCGCACGACGCTGCTGGACGCGCTGCGCGAGCACCTCCACCTCACCGGCACCAAGAAGGGATGCGACCACGGGCAGTGCGGCGCCTGCACGGTGCTGGTCAACGGCAGGCGGATCAACGCATGCCTGAGCCTCGCCGTCATGCACCGGGACGACCGGATCACCACGGTCGAGGGGTTGGGCACGCCCGAGCGCCTGCACCCGATGCAGGCGGCCTTCATCCGGCATGACGGCTACCAGTGCGGCTACTGCACGCCGGGACAGATCTGCTCCGCGGTGGCGACGCTCGACGAGATCAGGCGCGGCATTCCCAGCCACGTGTCCCCCAGCCTGACCGAGCCGCCCCGGGCGACGAACGCCGAGATGCGCGAGCGGATGAGCGGAAACATCTGCCGCTGCGGCGCCTACTCCAACATCCTGGACGCGATGGAAGAGGTCGCGGGGAGGCCGGCATGAGGAGCTTCACGTATGACCGCCCGCGGTCCGTTCCGGACGCCGCGCAGGCGGCCGCGACGCCGGGCGCCACCTTCATCGCCGGCGGCACCAACCTGCTCGACCTGATGAAGCTCGAGATCGAGACGCCCACCCACCTGATCGACGTGAACGGCCTGGGCCTCGACCGGATCGAGGACACGGCGGAGGGCGGGCTCCGGATCGGGGCACTGGTGCGCAACACCGACCTCGCCGCCGATAGCCGCGTGCGGCGCCATTACGGCGTGCTGAGCCGGGCGCTGCTAGCCGGCGCCACCGGGCAGCTGCGCAACAAGGCCACCACGGCCGGCAACCTGCTGCAGCGCACCCGCTGCCCCTACTTCTACGACACCAACCTCGCCTGCAACAAACGCAATCCCGGCGCGGGCTGTGCCGCGATCGGCGGCCGGTCGCGGCAGCTGGCCATCATCGGCACCAGCGAGGCGTGCATCGCGACCAACCCGTCGGACATGGCGGTGGCGATGCGGGTGCTGGATGCCACCGTGGAAACGGTGGATGCGGCCGGCGCGGCGCGGGCGATCCCGATCGCCGACTTCCACCGCCTGCCCGGCACCACGCCGCAGGTCGAGACGGCGCTAAGGCCCGGGGAGCTGATCACGGCGGTGACGCTGCCGCGGCCGATCGGCGGCACCCACCTCTACGAGAAGGTGCGGGACCGCGCCTCCTACGCGTTCGCGATCGTGTCGGTGGCGGCGGTGATCGGCAAGGACGGCACCGGACGGGTGGCGCTGGGCGGCGTCGCGCACAAGCCGTGGCGGGTCGAGGCGGCGGAGGCGGCGATGCCGGACGGTGCCCGCGCGGTGTCCGCCCGGCTGCTGGCCGGCGCCACGCCCACGCCGGAGAACGCGTTCAAGGTGCGGCTCGTCGAGCGGACGTTGGCGGCCGCGATGGCGGAGGCCCGGTCAGCATGAGGGTGGCGGCATGAGGATAGCGGCATGAGGTTCGACGCCCCCGCCGGGACCAACCCGATCGACCGCATGACCGTGGTCGGCCGGGCGCACGACCGTATCGATGGTCCGCACAAGACCACCGGTACCGCGTCCTACGCGTACGAGCACCATGCCGAGATCGCGAACCCGGCCTACGGGTATGTCCTGGGTGCCGGGATCGCCAAGGGCCGGATCCGCGCGATGGACCTCCGGGCGGCTAGAACGGCGCCCGGCGTGCTCGCGGTCGTGACGGCGCGGGAGGCCGGGCCGCTCGGCAAGGGAAGGCACAACACCGCCCGGCTGCTGGGCGGGCCCGCCATCGAGCACTACCACCAGGCGGTCGCCGTGGTCGTCGCGGAAACCTTCGAGCAGGCGCGCGCCGCCTCCGCCCTGATCCGGATCGACTACGAGACGGCGGAGGACGGCCGCTTCGACCTCGACCGGGCGCTCGAGGCGGCGCCGCTGGTCGACGGCAAGAGCGGCGAGGGCAGCGCCGCGCCGGCCCTGGACCGCGTGGGCCGGTTCGAGGACGCGTTCGCCGGGGCGCCGGTCCGGCTCGACGAGCGCTACGCCACGCCCGACCAGAACCACGCGATGATGGAACCGTTCGCGTCCACCGCCGCCTGGACCGGCGACGAGCTGGTCATCTGGACCTCCAACCAGATGGTCGACTGGGGGCGGAGCGCCCTGGCGGCGACGCTGAACATGCCCAAGGAGAAGATCCGCCTCCTGTCGCCGTTCGTCGGCGGCGGCTTCGGCGGCAAGCTGTTCCTGCGTGCGGACGCGGTGCTGGCGGCGCTGGGTGCGAAGGCGGCCGGGCGGCCGGTCAAGGTGGCGCTGACCCGGCCGCTGATGATGAAC
>CAXUBN010000274.1:0-3820 GCA_964249255.1 uncultured Acetobacteraceae bacterium
GGGGACGGGTGACCCCCGACGTCGCGGCGCTCGCCCCCGGCGCCCGGATCGGCTTCAGCGGCGCGGGGCGCTCGGCCGATCTCGCCGTGGGCGGATGGTCGGTCGCGGAACCAGGCGGCGGACGCTGGACGGCCGGGCCGCTCGCCGTCCTGGCGTTCCGCTGGACGTCCGCCGCTCCCGCCGTGCTGATGGTCCACGCGGCGATCGGGTTCGGCCCTCCCCGTCATCCGAGCCGCGTCGACATCTTCGCCAACGACGCGATGATCGCCACCTGGCCGAACGATCCGGTCGCCAGCGATCGACCGCTCCGCATCCCGCCCTCGGCCATCGGGCCCGACGGCCTGGTGCGGCTGCGCTTCCGTGTGCACGACGTGGAAAGCCCGATGAACGCCGGCATCTCGCCCGATCCGCGGCAGCTCGGCATCTACGTCATGTCGATTGCGGCGAACTGAAACCCCCGCTCGCGCCGCGCGACCGGACCCTCACGAGCGACATCCACCCGGACGAGATGCGCCGCCTCGGCCCGTGGCTACGGGCTGATCCCGATCCGGGGCCCAAGCCAGACGACCACAGCATAGAGCGCCACCGTCAGCAGGCAGCCGAGGCCAAGCGCCGGATGGAAGGGAATGCCGGCCCGCATCAGCGCCGGGACCATCAGGAACATCGGCAGCGACGGCAGCACGTACCAGAAGGTGGCACCGACATGCGCCTCCATCCGGACCGGATCCCTCGTCTCATGCCACAGCCACAGCATGCCGAGGATCGAGACCAGGGGCAGCGACGCCACCAGTGCCCCGATCCCGGGGCTGCGCCGGGCGATCGTCGAGACCAGGGCGATCACGATGCCCGAGACGGCGGCCTTGAGAAGCAGGAATCCCATGAGCTGCCGGTGCGTGACGGCGCGGCGACGACCGCCCGCGCGGTCCGGTATGGCCGCATCGGTGGCCGCCATCAAACGAAAAGGGCGGCCAAGGCCGCCCTCCCGAACCGTCATCGCATGGGCGAAACGCTTAGCGCGACGCTTTGTGCAGCTTGGTCGCGATCTCGAACATCTCCTCCGGCGCGTAGTCCGGCGTGAAGGCAGACGGCACCCCGGTCAGCTGATGGATCTTGCCACCCTCGGGCGCGCCGTCGATGACCTCAAGCTCGCCCGGCGGGTCGCCCGGCAGCGCCTGCTCGCCGTTGCCCCAGATGCCGGCCATCTCCTTGTAGTCGTTCGGGCTGAACGTGTAGAGCCGGCGGTGCGAACCCTCGTTCAGGTACTTTTGGCACTCGGGGATCTTGGACAGGTCAATGTTGGGCGTCGGCAGCATCTTCTCGATGGCGACGCCGGTCAGGTTCTTCAGCGCCAGCGCGTAGGAATGCGCGTGCACCGAGCCGCGCACCAGCAGGTAGGCGGTCAGCTCGCGCCCCGTGGGGTCGGTCAGGGTCGAGTAGACCCGCAGCTTGTGCAGCCGGGCGCCGCACTCGAGGTGGAAGTTGTGCAGCAGGTCGGTGATGACGTTGCCGCTGCTGGTGACGAAGTCGTTGTTCCAGGACTGGCCGTTGCTGTTGACCGGCGCGGCCCCGCCGCCCCCCGACAGGAACGACGCCGCCAGGCGGATGTCGGTCATGTCCTTGTAGGGCGCCTTGGAGATGTCGCCGCCATCCTCCTCGTCCGCGTCGCCGTCGGGCCCGTTGTTCAGCATGGCCACGCCGTTGCTGACCAGCTCGACGTGGCCCAGCTCCTCGGCGGTGATGCTGGCGACCAGGCTGTAGAACGGCCGCAGCTTCGCCTTGCTGCGGAAGTTGAAGCTCTGGAACATGTAGTTGCCGAGCGTGGACATCTCGCCGTACTTGCCGCCCAGCAGCTCCTGCAGCGCAGCGCCCGCATTCGGGTCCTTCTTCTTCGGCGCGGGCAGCTCGGCCTGCAGCTTGTCGATGCGAAGAAACATGATGTGCGCTCCGTGGTCTCACAGGCCAACGGAGCGGTTCCGACGCGGTTCGGCAGCCGGGCCCTATAAGCAGGCGGATGGCGCGAATGTGAGCCGGCCGCTCCCGACCGCGTTGCCGTTCTCTCCCGGTTGCTGGGACAGTTCCTCCGCCACCCGACGGGCCAGCTCCTCGCGCCGGAACGGCTTGCTGATCAGCTGCACCCCCGCGTCGAGCCGCCCGTCATGGGTGATCGCACCGGCGGTGTAGCCGGACATGAACAGCACCCGCAGCCCGGGACGGGCCGCCAGGGCCTCCCGCGCCAGCTCGCGCCCGCGCAGCCGGCCCGGAAGCACGACGTCGGTCAGCAGCAGCGCGATAGCCGGACCGTGTGCCGTGATCGCGCGCATCGCCGCCTCGCCGTCCTCGGCCTCCAGCACCCGGTAGCCGAGGTCGCGCAGGATGGCGACGGCGATGTCGCGCACCGCCTGCTCGTCCTCCACCACCAGCACCGTGGCGCTGCCGCGCGGCACCTCCACGATCGCGGCCGGCCGTCGCGACGGCAGCGGGGGCGCGACGTCGGCATCCGTCGCGCGCGGCAGGAACAGCCTGACGACGGTGCCCCGGCCCACCTCGGACGTGATCCGCACGTGGCCGCCCGACTGCTTGACGAAGCCGAACACCATCGGTAGCCCGAGTCCGGTCCCCTGCCCGTCCGGCTTGGTGGTGAAGAACGGCTCGAACACCCGCGCCAGCACGTCGGGCGCCATGCCATGCCCGCTGTCGGACACCGCCAGGGTCACGTAGTCGCCCGGGACGACCTCGTGGTGGGCGGCGGCATCGCGCTCGTCCAGTACCCCGTTGCCCATGGCGATCAGGAGCCGGCCGCCGTCCGGCATGGAGTCGCGCGCGTTCAGCGCCAGGTTGAGCACGGCGTTCTCGAGCTGCGCCGGATCCGCCATCGCCGGCCACAGGTCCGCGTCGGCGGTGAAGTCGATCTCGATATGCTCGCCCAGCGTGCGCCGCAGCAGCGGGATCAGCTCCGGCATGGACGCGGCGAGGTCGATCGAGGCGGGCGCCAGAGGCTGCTTGCGCGCGACCGCCAGCAGCTGCGCGGTCAGCGCGGCCCCCCGCTGCGCGGCCCAGGTCGCCCGCTCGATCCGGGTACCCAGGGCGGAGTCGGCGCCGAACCTGTTCCGCGCCAGCTCCAGGTTGCCGAGGATCACCGTGAGAAGGTTGTTGAAGTCGTGCGCGATGCCGCCGGTGAGCTGGCCGATCGCCTGCATCTTCTGCGCCTCGCGCAGCACCGCCTCCGCCCGCGCCCGCTCCGTCATGTCGCTGACCGTCAGCACGAAGCCGCCATCCGGCATCGGCGAGCGGCGCAGCTCGAGCTGCTGGCCGCCGGCCCGCATCCGCTCGTACACCTCCGGCCGGCGCGACGGGTGCTGCCGCACCTGTCCCTGCCATTCCAGCAGCGGCGGCTCGTCGCCGACGGCATGGCCGGCGAAGGCGGCATACGGCATGCCCGCCACCAGCAGGTCACCCGGCAGGTCCAGCAGCGTCTGGAAGCGCATGTTCCAGCTCGACAGCCCGTGGTCGGGATCGAACACCGCGACCCCCTGGCTCAGGCTGTCCAGCGACGCGCGCAGCTGCAGGGCCACGGCGCGCTGCCCGGCCTCGATCCGCGACGCGTCGCGCCAGGCGCGGTTCAGCATCCGCGCCGCCCACAGCAGCGCCAGCAACGCCAGCACCAGGACCGTCACCATGAGGCCGCGCAGCCAGACCGCACGGCGATCGGCCGCCGCCACCCCGGCGGCACGCATTCGCACCTCCGCGAGGATGCTCGCCCGCAGCCGGACCTCGGCCTCGGTCGACGGCGCGCGTCCGGTGCCCGCACCGGCCCCCGCAC
>CAXUBN010000275.1:0-3812 GCA_964249255.1 uncultured Acetobacteraceae bacterium
GCGCGTCACCGCCGCATGGGCGATGACGTTGGCCAGCTGCCGGGTGCGGATGGCATCGGTGGTGTTGTCGGGCCAGAGCCGCGGCAGTCCGGCGGCCAGCAGCGTGGCGCCGATGCCCTCCGCGGCCGGGAACGGGTGCAGCCAGGCCAGCACGCCGCCGCCGACCAGCAGGCTCAGCCCCTGCTGGGTCGTGGGCTGTCTCGACCAGTCGAGAAGCCGCCGGCAGGGACCGGGGCCTGGCACGACCGGCGGCGCCGGCATCGGCTCCGTGCTCATGCCGGGGTTGCCGCGGAACGGTGCAGGCTGTCCAGCTGGGTCAGCTCGGCATCGTTCAGCGCATCGGCGGCGTTCCGGGCTCCGGACTGCACCGACACGTTCGGTACTCCCGAACCCGGCGATGCGCGCGGCGATCGCACGCTCCAGAAGCTGTGCCAGTGATCGGCATACACGTGCCGCGCCGGTGGCCGTGCCCAACCCGCCGGCGGGGCCATGCTGAGCGCGTAGTAGCTGTCGGCGCCGTTGGTGCGGACCGGCAGGGTGCCGGCCAGTGCCGCATCGGCCACCGCGAGTGCCAGCGCCCAGGTATGCGGATCAGCCTCGGCCGCGACCTCGATCCGATGGCGGTTGGTGTCGGTCCAGCACGAGAACTGCGCGGGCGCCAGGCAGACCGCGATCGGCGTCCGCGCCCAGCCCGCCCGCACCCGCGTCAGTACGACGGCGGTGACGTTCTCCATGCCGACGCGGCCGCCGCTGCTGCATTCGCCATAGGCATTGCCGGCCAGAACGAGCCGGGTCGAGGTCATGTCGAAGGCCATCCGGATACTCCAGACGCTGGGGCCATCGGAAAACGGCCAGGAGGCGTAACACGAAAAGGCCCGCCGAATGTTCGGCGGGCCCTCATGTCACATCGTTATGTCAACGTAACGGGACCCTATCGCGTCTGGACCCACCGCGTCAAGCGCTACATGAACCGATCTATATTAGCATCGATCCTGACTGGCTACTTGACGATCCAATCGGTGCCGGACGCGTTGTTCGTCGGTGCGGCGTAGGGATAGGTGGAGCCGTTATTGCTCACGGTCGCCCTCAACCAGCCCAGTGCCGTGTTGCTGCCGCTCGGCGCGCTGTTGCGGACGAACTCGCCGGGTATCCAGAAGCCGGACGTTGGCATCGCCGAAGCGGCCTCGACCGGCGTGTTCAGGACCTTCTCGTAGCTGGAGTCGGACGGGTTCGTTCCCATCTGGATAAGCTTGAAGCCGGCTGAATGGACGTAGCCGATCCCGCCATTGTAGATGTTGTAGGAGTCGACACTGACGGGGTTCGCATAGTCGATGTTGTCCTGAAACAGGTCTCCCGTGGTCGGGTCGGACGTGTTCACGTTGGTGTCGTTGGACACGTTCTTGAAGCTGTTGCGCCGGAAGGTGAGGCCCGGCGTGGTGATGTAGAAGCCGGTCAGGGCGTTGTTGTTCCCCCAGTTGCCGATGCTGCCCCGATTGTCGCTCGCGAAGTACGGATCCGCATCGCACAGGTTGTCGTTGGCCTCTCCGTCGATGACGCCACCGAACTCGACGTCCAGGCAGGCGGAACGCATGTCGATCATCCGGTTGTGGTCGAAGGCGAAGTCGCTCATGTGGCCGGATGAGCCTGGCGGCGCGTACAGCGCCACGCCAAGGCCCTCGAACGTGTTGTTCTCGACGTCCATGTTGCGAATGATGTTCGGGGAGAAGATCGTGATCGCGGAACCGATCAGGGCATTCTCCGGCAGGGACGGCGTGTAGATGCCGTCCTTGGTCGTGATGCCGCCCTGCCCGAGCGAGCCCCAGTTCGGGAGCGCGGTCGTGTTGGTGGCACCGAAATGCCGGCCAAAGATCGAGTTGATGATGCGGATCGTCCGCCAGGCGGGGATCGGCACGCTGGTCGATTGGCTGTTGTTCAAGGTGTAGGGGTATGGCGACGTACCGTTCTCACCCGGGATGAAGGTGAGGTTACCGGCCCGGGGTGGGGCGGCACCGATGATGACGTAGTTCAGGCTACCGTCGGTCGGGTCCTTGGAGTCGACGTTGTTTCCGGCCGTGGAGATGCCGTTCGTCATGGTCACGTTGTCGATGGTGACGTCCTGGCCCTCGGCCTGCCCCTCGTTCGAGCCCGTGCCTCCCACGGTGCCGGACAGCGCGATGGCCGCGACCTTGAAGCTGTCGATGATCGTTCCGGAGATGGACAGGCTGACGGGCGAGGCGATGTCGATCCCGTGGGTGTCGAAGGCGTAACCGCCAACGATCTGGATGTTCCGGCGCACGCCACCCTGGTCATAGATGTCCGAGTGCGCCGAGAAGCAATCGTCCGCCGTGTGCTGGATGTTGAAGTTGCGGGCGAAAATTCCGCTGTCGTCATCCAGGTTGATGCCGTCGCTGGCAGAATAATAGACCGCATCGTCGAGCAGCTTGACGTTGGTACTGGCGCGGACCGTCATGCCGAACGCGCCGCTGTAGCGCGAGGACACGTGGTCGAGGGTCACGTCGTCGATCAGGAACAGGAAGATCGCGTTGTTGCCGCCCGACGTCCAGCTGCATCCGGAGCATGGGCCCCAGCTGCCCTGCACCACGAGGTTCCGCAACACCACGTTCGCGTTTCGCCCCCCGCCCGCCGGTGCCGTGTCGGTCAGAAGGGAATATCCGCCGTTGGACACGTCGTTCCAGGTCAGGATGGTGCCGTTGTTGGCAGCACCTTCCAGAACGGTGTTGGACGGAAGCGCGAAACCTGGCTGGCTGGATGACACCGTGAGGGCCCAGATACCCTTCGGAAACCGGATCGTGGTGTAGGGATGTGCCACGGCGTAGGCCAGGCCATTGGCAAGGGCCGTGTCGTCATTGGCTGCGGTCCCATCGGCACCGTGATCGGCCACGTTCCAGACATCTCCGGCTCGGGCCGCCAGGGAGCGGCCGACCGTCTCCGCCGACCCGTTCAGGCCAAGCACGTGAAGCACGCCGCCGGACGCATCGGCGATCTTGAGAAAGGTTGCAGCGTTCGATTGCGCGGCACTCGTGAACACGCCGCCGTCGGTCACCGTGCCGGGGACGGTTCCGAACGGGATCTGCGCGCTTGTCACGTGCTTGTTGGCGTCCAGCGTGGCCACGCCGGACGCGGCGTTCAGCATGGAGCTGGGGATCGCGCCGCCCGCCAGGGCCGCGAGGTTGGCCCCGGTGGTGGTCGTGCCGGAGCCGCCGGACGTGAACACCAGCCCGTTTCCAGTCCCACCCGGCTGCAGCGCGGAGTTGGCCAAGTTGCTGGTGGCGGCCAGCGCCCCGCCGTCCGCGACCGTCCCGGACGTGGTGCCGAACGGGATCTGTGACGTCACCAGCACCTTATTCGCGCCCAGCGCCGCGACGCCGGAGGCGGCCCCGATCATGTTGGCGGGCAGTGCCGCGCCGGCGGTCGCCGCCGCCGCCGCCAGGACTCCGCCATCCGCCACCGTGCCGGATGTGCTCCCGAACGGGATCTGCGAGGCAGGCAGCATCCTGCTCGCGTTCAGGGCGGCCACGCCCGACGCCGCCCCGATCATGCTGCTGGGCACGGCCGCATTGGCCGCCGCCGCCGCCGCCGCCAGAACCCCGCCATCCGCCACCGTGCCGGACACGCTTCCAAACGGGATCTGTGCCGCCTGCAGCAGCCTGCTGCCGTTCAGCGTCGCGATGCCGGATGCGGCACCGACCATGCTGCCGGGCACGGCAGCGTTGGCCGTCAACGTCGTGGCGTTCAGTTTACCGCCGTCCGCCACGGTGTTGGCCGCGGTGCCGAACGGGATCTGTGCAGCC
>CAXUBN010000276.1:0-3810 GCA_964249255.1 uncultured Acetobacteraceae bacterium
GTGCAGCACCCAGGCCTCCGGTCCGTCCCGCCCCGGCCGGGACGCGTTGCGGGCCGCCCAGTCGATCGCGCCGCGGTGTCGCAGCACGTCGTCCGCGATCGGCAGCCGTTCCGCGAATGCCGCCATCAGGGTCCAGCACGGTTGCGACGGGGTGTCCGCCGCGCGCGCCGCCAGGACCGGCGCCACCGGCCGCAGCAGCGTCGCCGCCTGTTCCGCCGGCAGCGCCACGATCACGCCGTCATGGCGGTCACCCGGGATCCCATCCCCCGTCAATCGCCAGTCATCGCCATCCGGCGCGATCGCCTCGACCCGCGCCGACCAGCGAACGCCCAGCTCCTCGCCCAGGCGGCGCAGCGGCGCGTTCATCGACGGCACGCCGACCCAGGCATCCGTGCCGGCACCTGGCCAGGGCGCGGCCAGGCCCCGCGATGCCCAGTCCTCGACAACCGACCGGAACAGCGAGTCGTGCACGGTCATGTACTGCGCCCCGTGGTCGAATGTGACCTGCCCGGCGGCGGTCGACACCCGGCGCGAGGCCATGCGCCCGCCGGCGCCCCGCCCCTTGTCGAACAGCGTCACGGCATGGCCCGCCTCGCGGAGCCCGGCCGCACAGGACAGCCCCGCCAGCCCGGCGCCGATCACCGCGAACCTCATGCCACGCTCCCTTGTCATGCGCCCATGCCGCGCGATCTTGGTGACCATGGTCGAACTCGTGGTCTGGTATGACGGTTCCTGCCCCCTGTGCCGGCGCGAGATCGCGCTGATGCGCCGGCTGGACCGCAGGCACCGCATCGACTTCGTGAACCTGGACGGCGGCGATCCGGCTGGCTGCCCGATCGACCGCACGGCGCTGCTGCGGCGCTTCCACGCGCGCGAGGACGGCGTCGTGCTGTCGGGAGCGGCCGCGTTCGCGGCGATGTGGCGCCAGATCCCGGTGCTGCGCCCGCTCGGGCTCCTGGCACGACGCCCGGCGGCGCTGGGCCTGCTGGAACGGCTGTATGTCCGCTTCCTGACGGTCCGACCGCACCTGCAGCGGATGCTGGGCGGCCGTCCCGTCAGATGATGTAGTCGAGCGGCGGCAGGCTCTGGTCCATGGTCAGCGCCGGCATCCGCGAATGCCGGGTGCCCACCACCCGTGCCGGGTTGCCAACCACCGTGGTGTAGGGCCGTACCGCCTCCAGCACGATGCTGCCGGCCCCGACCTTGGCACCCTCGCCGATCTCGATGTTGCCCAGCACGGTTGCGCCTGCGCCCAGCAGCACGCCGCGGCGGATCTTGGGATGGCGGTCGCCGACGTTCTTGCCGGTGCCGCCCAGCGTCACCCCCTGCAGCATCGACACGTCGTCCTCGATCACCACCGTTTCGCCGATGACGATGCCGGTGCCGTGGTCGATCAGCACTCGCCGCCCGATCCGTGCCGCCGGGTGGATGTCCAGCCCAAACACCTCGGAGCAGCGGCTCTGCAGGTGCTGCGCCAGATGGCGGCGGCCGTCCTCCCACAGATGGTGCGCGATCCGGTAGATCTGCAGCGCCTGGAAGCCTTTGAAATACAGGAACGGCGTGACCAGGTCCGGGCAGGCCGGGTCGCGTTCCTTGATCGCCACCAGGTCGGACGCGGCGGCGGCCACGATGTCCGGCTCGTCCGCGTGCGCCAGTGCCGCCATCTCCGCCAGCGCCTCCGCCGGCACGGTCAGGTCGGCCAGCTTGCGACCGATCAGCCCGGCCATGGCGGCGATGAAGTTCGGATGCGCATGGATCGAGGAGCGCAGCAGTCGGCCCATGATCGGGTCGCCGCAGCAGGCCGCCTCCGCCACGAGCTGGCGCCACAAGGCGCCAAGGTCGATCGCCCCCAACGTCGGCGGCAGGGAAAGGGCGAGGTCGGTGGAGTTGTCCATCGTCGCGATCCGGCTTCGGGTCAGGGAAGTTACATAGAGGTAAACAGGGGAAAGGCTAGGGGTTCCACCCCTGGACCCCGCCAGAGGCGCAGCCTCTGGACTCCGATCCTTAAGGACTGGAATCCGAAAGCTTGCGACCCTTGGCGGGTCCAGAAGCGGAGTCCTGGCCTCATTGGCCCATCGCTGCCCGCATGAACGCCTGCCGCAGCCGCGGCATCCGGTGCACGCCGGCGATGCCGACGTCGCGCACCAGCCGGACCGCCGGGTTGTCGTTGCTGAACAGCCGGTCCAGCAGGTCGGTGGCCGCCAGCATGGCGAGGTTGGCCGGCCGCCGCGCGGCCTGGTAGCGCCTCAGCAGCGCCGGATCGCCGAGATCCCCGCCCATCCGGTGCGCCTCGATCAACAGGTCCGACAGCGCCGCCACGTCGCGGAAGCCGAGGTTGAGCCCCTGGCCCGCGATCGGATGAATACCGTGCGCGGCGTCGCCGACCAGGGCCAGACGCGTGTCGACGTAGCGCTGCGCGTGCAACGCACCCAGCCGATACAGCCAGCGCCGCCCCACCGGCCGGATCGCGCCCAGGTGCGGGCCCAGCCGGCGTGCCACCTCGCGGGCGAAGGCGGCCTCCGGTAGCGCCATCAGCCGCTCGGCCAGCGCGTCCCGCTCGCTCCATACGATCGCCGACAGGTGCGGTGCACCGTCGGTGCCGGCCATCGGCAGCTGTGCGAACGGTCCGCCGGGCAGGAAATGCTCCAGCGCCTGGCCATGGTGCGGCCTTTCGTGCGCCACCGCGCACACCAGCCCGCTCTGGCCGTAGCTGAACCGGGTGACGGGGATGCCGGCCTGTCGCCGCAGCGGGCTGTCGCGTCCTTCCGCCGCCACCACCAGCCGTGCCCGGATCGTGCGGCCGTCGCCGGTGCGGATCGTGGCACCGGCGGCGTCCCGCTCGACGATGGCCTCGGCCGGCGCCGCCACCGTCACCGACGGGTGCGCGTGCAGCGTCGCGTTCAGTGCCACCCGCAGGCTGCGCGCTTCCGTCATCCAGCCGAACGGCTCGCCCACCTCGGCGTGGTCGAAATGCAGGAACAACGGCGAGGCTGGCCGTCCCGGCCGGCCGTCCGACACCCGGATGCCCCGGATCGGTCCGGACGGCAGCGGCAGCCGATCCCACACCCCGGCCGCCTCCAGCAGCCGCCGGTTGCCGGAGGCGATCGCATAGGCGCGCCCGTCGAAATCGGGGTGCTCCATCGGCGGCAGCGGAGCGCGGTCGACCACCGCCACCGGCATCCCCGCGGCACCCAGCCGGCAGGCCAGCGTGGCCCCGACCGGGCCGGCGCCCACCACGCATACCGCCACCTCGACCGGGCCCATCTCCGTTGCGCCGCTCATCCGCGCGCGTTCCGCACGCCGCGCGGTCCCGTCCGCCCGTCCGGTGGGGGGCGAAGGGTTCGCCGGCGTGGCAACCGGGACGCAGTCGAGGCCAACTTGGCTCCCGCCATCCAGGTGACGGGGGCGGTGGCATGGATCTTGGATCGGTTGCGTGTCAAATCGGTCCTGCTCCGGCGCGGTGTCGGGGGTTCCCCGCCCGGCCCCGCCGGCCAGCGGCCGGTTGCACAGAACAGGGTGAGGTTCGATGAAGCTCGTCACGGCAGTCATCAAGCCCTTCAAGCTCGACGACGTGAGGGAAGCGCTGACGCCGTTGGGCGTGCAGGGCCTCACCGTGTCCGAGGTGAAGGGATTCGGACGGCAGAAGGGTCAGACCGAGATCTACCGCGGTGCCGAGTATCATGTCAGCTTCCTGCCCAAGGTGAAGATCGAAGTCGCGGTATCCGACGACCTCGTGGATCAGGTGGTGGAAGCCATCCTGCAATCCGCCCACACCGGCAAGATCGGCGACGGCAAGATCTTCGTGAGCGA
>CAXUBN010000277.1:0-3803 GCA_964249255.1 uncultured Acetobacteraceae bacterium
GTGCCGGCCGCCGCCTGGTCGGCCGGCGATCCCGCCCTGCTCGCCGCCAACGCCGCCCTGGCCGCGACGCAGGTGGACGCCATGCTGACCGGCATCCAGGCGGCCGAGGCGGAGGCGGATCCGCACAGCCTGCTCAACCGGCCGACGGCGATCTTCTTCGCCGGCGTCACCGGCGCGCCGGGCGACGGCGACCTGGAGCTCGCCCGCGACCTCCTGGCCCGCCTGCCGGACGAGCACGACCAGGTGCACCCGACGGCGGCCGGCGCCGACTACGTGGTGGACGGCACGGTGTCGGTCTCGAAGCCGGACCGGCCCCACGACGGGGTGCAGCACGTCGAGATCGTCTGGACCGTGCGCCACGCCCAGGGGCGCAATGCCGGCCACGAGGCCGGGAAGGCGACCCAGCTGCACGACGTGCCGGCTCATTCCCTGGACGGATATTGGGGCGACGTCGCGGCGGCGGCGGCGGACGAGGCGGCCGGCGGCATCCACGAGGTGATCAGCAACAACGAGGGCCGCCATCCGCCGGCGCCGGACGTCGGGGGATCCTAGGGGCGGATCGTCGGGGCGACGCCTGAGGCGGATGGGACACGGTTACAGTTTCGTGGCCGCTCACGGTGGCGTGACTCCGTGACAGCCCCCGGCCCGGTTGCTAGAACCCGGCCGGTTCGCGGAGCCCGCCACCGATGACGCCTCGGCCATGAAGATCGTCGCCTGCAACAGCAACCGGCCGCTGGCCGAGGCGGTGGCCGCCACGCTGGGGCTGCCGCTGTGCCGGGCGGTGGTGCGCCGGTTCGCCGACATGGAGGTGTTCGTCGAGATCCAGGAGAACGTCCGCGGCGAGGACGTGTTCGTGGTGCAGAGCACCTGCTACCCGACCAACGACAACCTGATGGAACTGCTGATCATGATCGACACGCTGCGCCGGGGCTCGGCGCGGCGGATCACGGCGGTGATGCCGTATTTCGGCTACGCGCGGCAGGACCGGAAGTCGGGCCCGCGCACGCCCATCAGCGCCAAGCTGGTCGCCAACCTGATCACCGAGGCCGGCGCCCACCGCGTGCTGACGATGGACCTGCATGCCGGCCAGATCCAGGGCTTCTTCGACATCCCGGTCGACAACCTGTTCGCCGCCCCCCTGTTCGCGCGCGACATCAAGGAGCGCTACGGCGCACGACACCTGATGATCGTCTCGCCCGACGTCGGCGGCGTGGTGCGCGCGCGCCAGCTCGCCAAGCGGCTCAACGTCGACCTCGCCATCATCGACAAGCGGCGCGAGCGCGCCGGCATGTCGGAGGTGATGAACGTGATCGGTGACGTCGGCGGCCGCCACTGCGTGCTGGTGGACGACATCATCGACAGCGGCGGCACCTTCTGCAACGCGGCCGAGGCGCTGATCGCGCGCGGCGCGTCCTCGGTCGGCGCCTACGTCACCCACGGGGTGCTGACCGGTGGTGCCGTATCGCGCGTGGCCTCGTCGCCGATCGAGATGATGACCATCACCGACAGCATCCTGGGTACCGAGGCGGTGCGGCTCGCCGCCAACGTGCGCCAGATCAGCATCGCCCAGCTGCTCGCCACCGCCATGCGCGCGGTGTCCGACGAGAGCTCGGTCAGCTCGCTGTTCGACTGAGATGACGCTTCCGCGCCTCCATCCACGCCCGTTCTGGTATCTGCGCCACGGCGAGACGGACTGGAACGCGCAGGGGCTGAGCCAGGGCCGCACCGACGTCGCGCTGAACGCGCGCGGCATCGCCCAGGCCCGCGCCGCCGCGGCGACGGTGGCGGTGCACTGGCACGACCACGCGCCGATCGGCCGCATCGTCACCTCGCCGCTCCAGCGCGCCCATCGCACCGCGACCATCGTTGCCGACGCCCTGGCCGAGCGGGACGGCGTGCGCCTGCCGCTCCTGGTCGATCCCGGCCTGCAGGAGGTCTGTTTCGGCGAGCAGGAAGGCCGCCCGATGGGCGACTGGTACGACGACTGGATCGGCGGCAACTACACGCCGGCCGGCGCCGAGCCGTTCGGGGAGCTGGTGGCGCGCGCCGTCGCCGCGATCGATCGCGCCACGGAGGGCGAGGGTGCCGCGCTGATCGTCTGCCACGGCGCCATGTTCCGTGCGCTGCGCCTGGCGATGGGCCTGCCGGCCAACGTCCGCCTGCCCAACGCGGTGCCGCTCTGGCTTACGCCCGGCACGCCCGACCCACTGCCCTGGGTGCTGACCGAGGTCGGCGCCGCCGGCTGAACCCATGAGGATGGAAGCGCCTTCTAGTTGACCTCGATGTGGAAGTCCTTGCGGATCGCCCCGCCGGCATCCCCGATGATCTCGAGCTCAACCGCGTCCGCACCGGTATAGCCTGGCGTCGGCCGATACCAGGTGACCAGCCCACCCGCCAGGCGCGCGTTGCAGGCCGAGTGGATATTGGCCGGCGGATAGTTCGGGTAGAAGCGGCCGGTTTCCACGGTGGCAACGCCGTGCGTGGGGCTGGCGAGGATGCGGATCGTGACGTCCTCGGCCCGGGAACAGTCCGGGTTCAACGAGAACGCGGTCGCGAGCCGGCTGCGCTTGTCCCTGGCGACGGTGAAGACTTGCTGGCCCACCAACACGATCGGGTGCAGGACGATGCGGGCACGACTGCCGGACTGCCAGTTGTTGATGGTCGTGCAGCCGGCGAGGAAGACGATCGCCGTCAACGACAACGACGCGAGAAGGCGCGGCATCCGGTCAATCCCATCGGCGAGGTCGATGGGCCATTCATGCGCGTGAAAAGGTTAACACGCCGTTAGGCTGGAACGAAAAGCGAACGGATGGAGGGGTTCGACCGGACCGTCATGCTGCCGCTCCCGGTCGAAGCAGGTCATGCGCCACGATCACCAGGATCGAGACGATCGGGATCGCCATCTGCACCGGCCGCAGCCGCGAGAAGAACAGCGGCGCCTCGCCCCGCCGCGCCGCCAGCGGGTCGAGCACGGCCAGGCTGACGTAGCCGAGCAGCAGCAATACCCGCGCCAACCCCAGCGGCAGCGTCGCCAGCGCGCCCACCCCCAGCACGAACAGCCACAGCATCGTGGCGATCTGCGCCGGCGTCGGCCCGCCCGGCGTGCGGAAGCTGACGCCCCGCCGTACCCCGGCCAGGAAGCACAGGATCGCACCCGCCCACAGCAAGGTAGCCGCCTCGGCGAGAATACCGAACGGCGGCGGCAGCCAAGCCAGCAGCGCGCCCGCCGCGATCGGCAGCATCGCCGAGAACCCCAGCAGCAGGCTCAGCGGCGACGTGTGCGCCGGCTCGGTCACCAGCAGGCTGCGGCCATCTTCATCGGTCGTCATCGTTCCACCCTCCCAGGCAAGAACCCTCTCCCTTGAGGATCGGGGTTTGGGACCTGCGGCCCCAACGGGTCCAGGGCAGCGCCCTGGCCTTCCCTACCCAAGACGCGGCGCCGTCGCGATCAGGGCGGCGCTGTATTCATGCCGCGGCCCGGCGATCAGCGCCGCGGTGTCCGCCAGCTCGACGATGCGCCCGTCCCGCAGCACCGCGATGCGATCGGCGAGCCAGCTCACCGCCGCGAGGTCGTGGCTGATCATCACGTAGGCCACCCGCTCGGCGCGGCCGAGGTCGCGTAGCAGCGTGAGCAGCATCGCCTGCGTCGACACGTCGAGCGCCGAGGTCGGCTCGTCCAGCACGATGATGTCCGGCCGTGCCGCCAACGCGCGCGCCACCGCCACGCGCTGCGCTTGGCCGCCCGACACCTGCCCCGGCAGCCGGTCGGCCAGCGACGGGTCGAGCCCAACCCGGCCCAGGAG
>CAXUBN010000278.1:0-3801 GCA_964249255.1 uncultured Acetobacteraceae bacterium
TGCACGTGCCGCGGCGGCCATATGTGGCCGCACTTCCCGGCATCCCGACCATCCGCGTGTTCGAGGCGCTGGCCTGCGGCATCCCGCTGGTCTGCGCGCCGTGGGACGATGCGGAAGGGTTGTTCACGCCGGGCGCCGATTACCTCGTCGCCGCCGACGGCGACGCCATGACCGCCCGGCTGCGCGCGCTGGCCGCCGACCCGGACCTGCGGTCGGCGCTGGCCGCGCACGGGCTCGCCACCGTCCGCGCCCGCCACACCTGCGCGCACCGCGCCGCCGAGCTGCTGGCCATCTCCGCCAGGCTGGGCACCGCCGGACTGGGCACCACCGCCGCCGAGACCAGGAACTGATGCGGATCGCGGTCTACGGCTCCAGCCTGCTGTCCTCCTACTGGAACGGGGCGGCCACCTACTACCGCGGCCTGTTCGGCGCGCTGGCCGGATGCGGTCACGGCATCACCTTCCTGGAGCCGGACGCGTTCGATCGCCAGCGCAACCGCGACATCGAGCCGCCGGCCTGGGCGACCTCGGTGGTGTACGACGCCACGCCCGAGGCGGTGCGGGCCGCGCTGGCGCGCTCCGCCACGGCCGACGTGGTGATCAAGTGCAGCGGCGTCGGCGTGTTCGACGACGAACTGCTGGCCGGGCTGCTCACGGCGGGCCGGCCCGGCGCGGTGCGGGCCTTCCTCGACGTGGATGCGCCGGCGACCCTGGCCGAGCTGCGCGCCGACCCCACCCATCCGCTGCATGCCGCCCTGCCCCGGCTCGACGTCGTGCTGACCTATGGCGGCGGCGATCCGGTGGTGCGCGCCTACCGCGGCCTGGGCGCCCGCGGCTGCGTGCCGATCTACAACGCGCTCGATCCCGCCACCCATCATCCGGCGCCGGCGGAAGCGGAGTTCGCGGCCACCCTGTCGCTGCTGGCCAACCGGTTGCCGGACCGGGAAGCGCGGATCGAGGAGTTCTTCCTGCGTCCGGCGGCGCAGCTTTCCGCCGAACGCTTCCTGCTGGGCGGCTCGGGCTGGCAGGATCGGCGCCTGCCCGCCAACGTGCGCGCGATCGGCCACGTGCCGACCACGTCGCACAACGCGCTGAACGCGTCGGCGCGCGCGGTGCTGAACGTCGCCCGCGACAGCATGGCCGCCACCGGGTTCTCGCCCGCCACCCGCGTGTTCGAGGCCGCCGGCGCCGGGGCCTGCCTGATCACCGACCATTGGGAGGGCATCGAGCTGTTCCTCCAGCCGGACCGCGAGGTACTGGTGGCCCGCGACGGCCGCGACGTCGCCGACCACCTGCGCGGGCTGACCCTGGCACGGGCGCGAGAGATCGGCGCCGCCGCACGGACGCGCATCCTGGTCGGGCACACCTACGACCGGCGCGCTGCCCTGCTGGAACGGGTGCTGGCGGATGCGTTGGACCAAGCGGCGGCATGAGGGCGGCAACTTGATGGCGACGGCCTGATGCGCCTGGTCGTGCTGGGGCTGAGCCTGAGCTCCAGCTGGGGCAACGGCCACGCCACCACCTATCGGGCGCTGCTGCGGGCGTTCGCCGCACGCGGCCACGAGGTGCTGTTCCTGGAGCGCGACCAGCCCTGGTACGCCGGGAACCGCGACCTGCCGGAGCCGGGCTTCTGCCGGCTGGCGTTCTATGACGGGCTGGACGGCCTCCATCGCCACATGGGGGCGATCGTCGATGCCGACGCGGTGCTGGTCGGCTCTTACGTGCCCGACGGAATCGCGGTCATCCGCCTGGTGCAGGCGGCGGCGCGCGGCGTCACCGCGTTCTACGACATCGACACCCCGGTGACGCTGGCCGCATTGGAGCGGGACGACTGCGCCTTCCTGTCCCGCGACGTGATCCCCGGCTTCGACCTGCTGCTGTCCTTCACCGCCGGCTCGACGCTGGGCCGGCTCGAGCGCGAATACGGCGCCCGCCGCGCGGTCGGGTTCTACTGCTCAGTCGATCCGGATCGCTACCGCCCGACCGGCGCCCCGCCCCGATGGGACCTGGGCTACCTCGGCACCTACAGCGACGACCGCCAGCCCATGGTGTCACGGCTGTTGATCGAGGCCGCACGGCGCGCGCCGGACCGCCGCTTCGTCGTTGCCGGACCGCAATATCCCGTCTCCATCGACTGGCCGGCCAATGTCGAGCGCATCGAGCACCTGTCCCCGGATGCGCACCCGGACTTCTACTCAGCCTGCGCCTGGACGCTGAACGTCACCCGCGCCGACATGATCCGCGCCGGGTGGAGCCCCAGCGTCCGGTTGTTCGAGGCGGCCGCCTGCGGCTGCCCGATCGTATCCGACCGCTGGGATGGCATCGCCGACGTGCTGGAGCCGGATCGGGAGATCGTGCTCGCCGACGACACGGATGCGGTGCTGTCGGTGCTGGGTTGGGTGCCGGCCCGCCGCGACGCGCTGGCCGCCCGGGCCCGGAAACGCGTCCTGGACGGACACACCAGCGCGCACCGCGCGGCGCAGCTGGAAAGCATCATCCTGATGCAGCCGAAACGTCCTGGCGCGCGTTAGCGTCGCGATCGCTGCCTCAACCGGAGACACCATGCGCAAGATCGTCCTGCTCGGCTCGGCTCTAGGCTTGGTCTTTACCCTGTCGGCGCCGATGGCCTCCGCCCAGCCCTACCGGCACTACTACCATCACCATCACCACAGGTTCTTCCATCACCATCACCCGTACTGAGCACCGACCGCGGCGGCACTGCTCCCTGGGAGTTCGAGATCGATGGACCTGTTGCGCTGGACCCTGATCTTCCTGGTCATCGCCCTGATCGCCGCCGTGTTCGGCTTCGGCGGCGTCGCAGCCGAGTTCGCCACGATCGGCAAGATCCTGTTCTTCATCTTCCTGGTGTTGTTCGTCGTCAGTCTGTTCTATGGGCGGGGGCTTTAGGGGCAAGGCCAGGGGCTCTGCCCCTGGACCCCGCCAAAGGCGTGGCCTTTGGGATCCAGACTTGAGGATCTACACGCGTTCGCTGACGGCGATGGCAACCTTGCAGCCGAGCTTGATCGCGCGTGACAGCAACCGGTAGGCGGGAGTCAGCTCGGCCTCGTTGGCCAGGCCGATGTCGCGATGCTCCAGCTCCTCGAGCCGGAACACCTCGATGGTGTCGCGGAGCTCCACCTCTTCACCATGCTCCAGCGCCGCCGCCTGCGCCGCGTAATGCTCATCGATCGCTTCCTCGACCGCCACCGTGCAGGCCATCGCCGCCCGCTCGCCCATGGCGGCTGTGACGGCGCCCAGCGCGAAGCCCGCCACATGCCACACCGGCAGCAGCGCCGTCGGCCGCACCCGGCGGCTGCCGATGAGCCCCTCGAAGGTTTCCTTGTGCACCGTTTCCTGCGCCCTCATGTGGCGCAGCACGTCGCCGTGTCGGCCACGACCCAGCACCGCCAGCTGTCCGGTGTAGATCCGCTCGGCCCCATATTCGCCGGCATGGTCCACCCGGATCATCCGCTCCAGCAGCGCCCGGCCGAGCGGCTCCCCCGGCTGCGGCGGCAGCGCCGGCATCTCGGTCACGGTCGGCAGGGTGGTGATCTCGTTCATCGGCGTCTCGCCTCGATCAGTTTGGGCAGCAGCCATAGGCCGCCCACCAGCAACGCGGCGGCATACAGAAAGTCGAGCAGCGTCATCGACGCCGGCAGCCATTCGATCAGCCGGTTCGGCGCGTCGCACGGCTTGGCCGGCCGCAGCGGCATCGAGGCCAGCCGCTCGGCGATGCTGCCGCCGCGGAAGTGCGGTGCGGCGCAGGCCGGCACCGGGTCGGGCCACCAGCCCTGCTCCACCC
>CAXUBN010000279.1:0-3792 GCA_964249255.1 uncultured Acetobacteraceae bacterium
GGCCAGGGCGGTGGCGAATGCCGTCATGCGGCGAAGGCTGTACGGTGAGCGAGACAACATCAGGAAATTCTTTCCCATGTGGTGGACAACGGAACCGCTACGGCCTGGAAAACGAACCGGATGCGTTTCGAGGCGAAAAAACTTTCGGTTCCAAATTAACGGATGTTGATCGATATTTTGCGTTGACCGGCCGGCGATCGTCTTCATAGGCTGAGGCCGACGCCACGATGACCGTGGCCGCATCCGCGAGGGAACCGGCATGACGGACTTCAGCAACGCCGTTTATGCCAACGCCCAGCTTCAGAACGGAGTCTACGCGGGCGGGACCTTCACCGGATCGAGCGACGCCACCACCGCGGCCTCGATCAGCTTCGCGCCGGACAGCGTGTTCACCGCGCCGGGCCAGAAGATCATGGGGATCGTCACCAACTCCACGGTGGGCGGCGCCACCCAGACCTTCACCTATGACGGCTACTTCAGCGCGGCGGACGGCTCGCCGGTCTACGTGTTCTCCTACGGCACCGCGAACGGCAGCACGGTGGCGATCAACGCCGACGGCGACCTGGCCGAGCTGCAGCCCACCACCACGCTCAACACCGGGACGCCGCCGACGAACCCCTCGGCCTGCTTCCTGGCCGGCGTCCTGATCGCGACGCCGACGGGCGAGGTGGCGGTCGAGGCGCTGGCGCCGGGCGACCTGGTCCGCACGCGGGAGAACAACCTGCCGGCCGTGCGGGCGATCAGCTGGGTCGGGCACCGCACCGTGTCGCTGCGCGATGGGGCGGCCGACGACCTGTACCCGGTGCGGGTGCGCGCCGGCGCGTTCGCGGACGGCGTGCCGCACCGCGACCTGCTGGTGACGGCGGAGCACTGCATCCACGTGGACGGCCGGCTGGTGCCGGTGCGGATGCTGGTGAACGGCGGCTCGATCGCGATCGACCGCGGCATCCGCCGCTTCACCTATCACCACCTCGAGCTGGAGCGGCACGCCATCCTGGTCGCCGATGGGCTGGAGGCCGAAAGCTACCTCGACGGCGGCAACCGCGCCGCGTTCAGCAACAACGCCGTGACGCGGCTGGCGCCTGGCCCGGTGCCGGCATCGATCCCGGGATCCGGCGGGGCGGGGATGGCGGCACCGCTGGCGGTGGACCGCGACACTGTCGAGCCGATCTGGCAACGGCTCGCCGCCCGCGCCGCGGCGCTGGGGATGGCGATGCCGTCCCCGGCAACCGCAACCGCAACCGCGACGACCGAGCCCGAGCTGCGGCTGCTGCTGGAGGACGGGGTCCAACTGTCGCCGGACGACCGGCAGGCCGACCGTGTCAGCTTCCGCATCCCCGCCGGCGCCCGCGCGATGGCCCTCCTGTCGCGCTCGGCCAGTCCGGCGGAGACGGTGGGACCGTTCATCGACGACCGGCGGCAGCTCGGCGTCGCGGTCACCCGGCTGGTGCTGTGGAGCGGCCTCGACGACCGGGTGATGGAGGCGGCCTCGCTGAACGGCGCCGGCTGGCACGGGCTGGAAGGGAACGTGCGCTGGACCGACGGCCATGCGGTGGTGGCGCTGCCCACGGCCGCAGCGCAGGTGCTGCTGGACGTGCACGTGGCGGCCACCATGACCTACCCGGTGCCGATCCCCGGCGTGCCGCAGCCGGCGGCGCTGGCCGCCTGAGCTCAGCCTCGGCGCATGTCCGCCCCCGGATGGGAGGCGCGCGTGCGAACGGCGAGAAGGCCCGCCCGCAGCATCACACGCGGCGGAGCCAGATCTCCTCCGTGCGGTGATCGGCACCCTTGCGCAGGATGGTGCGCGCGCGCTCGCGGGTGGGGCGGATGTTCTCGCGCAGGTTGGGAAGGTTGACCCGGCGCCAGATCGCGTCGGCCCGATCCAGGGCGGCCTCGTGCGACAGATCGCGCAGGTGGTGGAAGTAGGAGCTGGGCTGCTGGAACGCGGTGCGCTGGAGCAGCAGGAAGCGCTCGGCATACCAGCTGGCGATGTCTCGCTCTTCCGCGTCCATGTAGATGGAATGGTCGAAGAAGTCCGATGCCAGCAACGGTGCCGCGGGCACCGTCTGCAGCACGTTCAGCCCCTCGAAGATGAGGATGTCGGGCCGGTGCACCACCTGCTCCCGATCCGGCACGATGTCGTAGCTGAAATGGGAGTAGACCGGCGCGCGGGCGACCGCTCCCGCCTTCACGGCGGCGAGAAAGGCGATCATGCGGCGCAGGTCGTAGCTTTCCGGGAAGCCCTTGCGCTCCATGAGGCCGCGCTGCTCCAGGACCCTTCCCGGGTACAGGAAGCTGTCCGTGGTGACGAGCTCCACGCCGGAATGGTCGGGCCAGCCACCCAGCAGGCGCTGCAGCACGCGGGCAAAGGTGCTCTTGCCGACCGCGACGCTGCCGGCGATGCCGATGATGAAGGGCGGCGCCTGCGCCTCGCGGCCCAGGAAGGTGTGCTCCACGGTGCCGAGACGCCGGGCGGCCAGGACGTGGAGGTTCAGGAGGCGGGCCAGGGGAAGGTAGATGTCCGCCACCTCGTCGAGCGACAGGGGGTTGCCGAGGCCGCGCAATCCGGCGACGTCGGCATCGGACAGGACAAGGGACGCGTTGAGGCGCAGGCGGCTCCACTCGGCGCGGCCGAAGACGTCATAGGCGGCGGGTGGCCTGGAAGCATCCACGATGCCGAACCCGCTGCCAGCGTCGCGGGCAACCGTCATGGCCGGGAGGCCCCCAGGGTCCATGGGCCGGCACCCCTCAACCCTGAACCGCCTCCGGATGGCGGGCGGTCCAATGGGCGGCGAGCTCGATCACGGCGGCGGCGGTTTCCTCGATCGAGCGGTGGCTGACGTCGACCACGGGCCAGCCGTGGCTGAGGCAGATGCGGCGCGCCCACAGCACCTCGTTGCGGACGATGTCGGGGTCAACGTAGGTGTTCTCGCGCTCGTCCATCTCGCGCAGGCTGCTGCCCGGCGCAATCAGCTTCAGGCGGTTGCGCCGGATCTCGATCAGCGTGCGCGGGTCGATGGTGAGCCCGATCACCGGCCGCTGCACCTCGACCAGCTCGTGCGGCAGCGGCACGTTGGGGACCAGCGGCACGTTGGCCGCCTTCACGCCGCGGTTGGCCAGGTAGAACGAGGTCGGCGTCTTGGACGCACGGGACACGCCGACCAGCACCACGTCGGCCTGGCTGAGCCCGGCGGTGGCCTGGCCATCGTCGTGCGCCAGCACGTAGTGCATGGCCTCGATGCGGCGGTAGTACTCCTCGTCCAGCACGTACTGGCCACCGGGCCGGCCGACCGCCTTCTCGCCGAGGTTGTCCTGCAGCAGCGTCAGCACCGGATCCAGCACATTGACGATCTGGATCTGCATGTGGGCGCAGGCGCCGTCCAGCTCCTGGCGCAGCCGCCGGTCCATCATGGACGACAGCACCGGCCCGGGATCGGCCTCGATGCCCTCCAGCACCCGGTGCAGGTGCAGCCGGGTGCGGATCAGGTTCCAGCGGTGGTAGACGACGTTGGCGTGCTCGAACTGCGCCACCGTCGCCCGCGCGATGGAGTTGAGCGTCTCGCCCGTCGCATCCGACACCAGATGCAGGGAGATCCGATGCTCGTCCATGAAACCACCTAAACGACCGGGTGTGCAGAGGGCCGCGCCCTCTGCCGGGTCCAGGGCGTCGTGCGAAGCACGCTGTGCGTGACGCCCTGGCCTTCCTTCCTACGCCGGCTGCTTCGTCCGGGTCGCCAGCGCCGCCTGCGCCGCCGCCAGGCGTGCGATCGGCACCCGGAACGGCGAGCAGGA
>CAXUBN010000280.1:0-3779 GCA_964249255.1 uncultured Acetobacteraceae bacterium
GTCGCGTGACGGCCCCAAACCCCGATTTATCTAGGAAGGGTTTCCAAAGGCTCAGCCTTTGGCGGGGTCCAGGGGCAGGGCACCTGGCCGTCAGTGATCCAGGAGCCCCCGCATGATCTCCGGCGTCTTCATCGACCGCCCCCGCCTGGCGATCGTGATCGCGATCGTCATCACGCTGGCCGGCCTGGTCGGGCTCGGCCGCATCCCGGTGGCGCAGTTCCCTGACATCGTGCCGCCGCAGGTGCAGGTGTCGGCCACCTACCCGGGCGCATCCGCCTCCGTGGTCGAGCAGTCCGTGGCGCAGCCGATCGAGGCGCAGGTCGTGGGCGTCGACAAGATGATCTACATGCGCTCGGTGAGCGGCAACGACGGCTCCTACAACCTCACCGTCAGCTTCCAGCTCGGCACCAACCCCGACATCAACACGGTCAACGTGCTGAACCGGGTGCAGACCGCCAACGCCGAGCTGCCCTCCATCGTGCAGGCCGAGGGGCTGACGGTGCAGAAGCGCTCGTCCGCGATCCTGCAGTTCATCAACTTCTACAGCCCGACGGCCAAGTTCACGCCGCTGTTCATCGCCAACTACCTGACCATCAACGTGATCGACCCGATCTCGCGCACCACCGGGGTCGGGCAGGCGACGCTGCTGTCGCGCCAGCGCTACTCGATGCGGATCTGGTTCGACACCAACCGGCTGACCAACCTCGGCCTGTCGCCGTCCGATATCACCACCGCGATCGCGCAGCAGAACACGGTGGCGGCGGTGGGCCGGATCGGTGCCCGCCCGATCGGGCCCGACCAGCAGTACCAGTTCAACGTGCAGACGCAGGGGCGGCTCACCACGCCCGAGCAGTTCGGCGCCATCGTGATCCGCGCGCAGCCGGACGGCTCGGTGCTGCGGCTGCACGACGTGGCGCGGGTAGAGCTGGGCGCGCAAACGCTGGACTCGGAGTCCCGCTTCGACGGCAAGCCGTCGGTGGCGCTGGCGATCTACCTGGCCCCCGGCGCCAACGCGCTCAACACCGCGACCGCGATCACGGGGCTGGTGGGCAGCCTGTCGCACCGGTTCCCCGCCGGGCTCAGCTACAACATCATCTACGACAGCACCGACTTCGTGCGCGACACGGTGCACGAGGTGCTGAAGACGCTGGTCGAGGCGTTCGCGCTGGTCGTGGTGGTGGTGTTCCTGTTCCTGGGCAGCCTGCGCGCCACGATCATCCCCACGATCGCGATCCCGGTCAGCCTGGTCGGCGCCTTCGCCGGCATGGTGGCGCTGGGCTACTCGGCCAACACCGTGTCGCTGCTGGCGCTGGTGCTGGCGATCGGCATCGTGGTGGACGACGCCATCGTGGTGGTCGAGAACGTCGAGCGCGTGATGGGCGAGCAGCCGGACATGCCGCCGCGCGAGGCCACGAAGCTCGCGATGACGCAGATCACCGGGCCGATCGTCGCCATCACCCTGGTGCTGCTGTCGGTGTTCGTGCCGATCGCCTTCATCCCCGGCCTGTCCGGCGTGCTGTTCCAGCAGTTCGCGGTGACGATCAGCATCGCCATGCTGATCTCGGCGCTCAACGCGCTCACGCTGTCGCCGGCGCTGTGCGGCGTGTTCCTGCGCCATGGCGGCGCGCACCGCGGCATCATGGGCCGCGTGCAGCGCGCCATCGACGGCACCCGCAACGGCTACTCCCGGACGGTCGGACGGCTGCTGGGGTTCGCCATCGGCGGCATCCTGGTGGTGGCGGGCTGCGCCGCCGCGGTCGCCCTGATGCAGCGCTCGCTGCCGGCCGGCTTCCTGCCGGAGGAGGACCAGGGCGGGTTCTTCGTCAACATCCAGCTGCCCGACGGCGCCTCGGTGTCGCGCACCAGCGGCGTGGTGGGGCAGGTCGAGAAGATCGCAGCCGGCCTGCCGGGCGAGCTGCACTCGTTCTCGGTGATCGGCTACTCGTTCCTGGACACGGTGCAGGAGCCCAACGCCGGCTTCCTGTTCATCCGGCTGAAGCCGTTCGCGGCCCGCACCCACGCCTACGAGAGCGCCACCGCGTTGATCGGCCGGGTGTTCGGGCAGGTGCAGCGGATCCGCACCGCGACCGTGTTCCCGTTCAACCTGCCGCCGATCATCGGGCTGTCGCCGGGCGGCGGCTTCGAGTACGAGCTGGAAGGGCTGGAAGGCCAGGACCCGTCGGCGCTGGGCCAGCAGCTGAACGGCCTGCTGGCGGCGGCCAACGGCAGCCGTGACCTGGCCCGGGTGTTCACCACCTTCACCGCCACCAACCCGTCGCTGTACCTGGACATCGACCGGGCCAAGGCGCAGGCGCTCGGCGTCAACGTGAACGACATCTTCAATGCGCTGCAGACCACGCTGGGCGGCACCTACGTCAACGACTTCAACCTGTTCGGCCGGGTGTGGCAGGTCAACGTCGAGGGCGAGGCGCGCGACCGCGGCCGGGTCGAGGACCTGTGGCGGCTCTACATCCGCAACAACACCGGCGGCACGGTGCCGCTGCGGGCCCTGGCCTCGCTGCGCATCGTCATCGGCCCGCAGGCGATCACGCGCTACAACAACCTGCGCGCCATCACCGTGAACGGCACCCCGTCCCCGCGCGTGTCCTCGGGCACGGCGCTGTCCACCATGGCGGCGATCTCGGGGCGGACGCTGCAGGACGGCTACAGCTACGAATGGACCAACACGGCATACCAGGAGGTGCAGGCCAGCGGCAAGACCGGCATCATCCTGGGGCTGGCGCTGCTGTTCGCCTACCTGTTCCTGGTCGGGCTCTACGAGAGCTGGATCATCCCGATCCCGGTGCTGCTGTCGGTCAGCGTCGGCGTGCTCGGCGCCTTCGTCGGCATCGTGGTCGGCGGGCTCTCGCTCGACCTGTATGCGCAGATCGGGCTGGTGGTGCTGATCGCGCTGGCGGCCAAGAACGGCATCCTGATCGTGGAGTTCGCCAAGGACCGGCGCGAGCAGGGCGAGACCATCCGCGAGGCGGCGCGCCAGGGCGCGCACATGCGGTTCCGCGCCGTGATGATGACCTCGTTCGCGTTCATCCTGGGCTTGGTGCCGCTCGTCACCGCAACGGGGGCCGCGGCCGTCAGCCGGCGCGACGTCGGCACGCCGGTGTTCTTCGGCATGCTGGCGGCCAGCGGGATCGGCATCTTCATCATCCCGATGCTGTACGTGACGTTCCAGACGTTCCGGGAATGGGCCCACCGCGTGCTGGGCATCGGGTCGCATCCGGCGGCGGGCGGGACGCGGACGCACGTGTAGACGGGCGAGATCACCCCCGCCTCGCCCCCTCGTCGTTGCCTTGGCCCTGGTTCCTCGAGCGGGGTGGAACCCCTGGCGCTGGGGCCGCGTTGGTCGCTACGCTCGGCGCCCAGCGGCCCAGGAAGGACGGACAGTTCATGCATCCAGCCCAGCGTGACGCAGTTCGCGGCCCGTGCCGCGCGCCGGACGGATCGGCCGGCGCGCCAATCTCGATCGACCAGCTCTGCATCAACACCATGCGCACGCTGGCGATGGATGCCGTGCAGAAGGCGAAGTCCGGGCATCCCGGCACGCCGATGTCCCTATCGCCGGCGGCTTACGTGCTGTGGAACCAGGTGCTGCGCTACAACCCGGACGACCCGAACTGGCCGAACCGTGACCGGTTCGTGCTGTCGGTCGGCCATGCCTCCATGCTGCTGTACTCGCTGATCTTCCTGGCCGGCGTGAAGTCGGTGAACGAGGGCGAGGACCGCTCGAAGCCGTCGCTGACCCTCGACGACCTGAAGCAGTT
>CAXUBN010000281.1:0-3758 GCA_964249255.1 uncultured Acetobacteraceae bacterium
AGGCGGCCGAAAGAAGGGCGCCGCCGCCCAGCGCGGCCAGCCCGCCCCGCCCGCCGCGTCCGTTCCCCGCCGCGGCGTCGGCCGAGCCCACGCGCAACACCTCCGCCGCCGCCGTGCCTTCCGGGTAGGGCAGCGCGCTTCCGGTCACCAGCGCGCGGCGCAGCGGCACCGTGAACAGCACCCCCAGCATGCCGCCGGCACCGCAGACCGCCGCCACCGGCCAGAACGGGAAGCCCTGCCACCAGCCGACCATCACCAGCCCCGGCAGCACGAAGATGATCGAGGACAGAGTGCCGGCGGCCGAGGCCTGCGTTTGCACCATGTTGTTCTCCAGGATGCCGCCGCCGAACGGCCGCAGCACCGCCATGGAGATCACCGCCGCCGGGATCGAGGACGCGAAGGTGAGCCCGACCTTGAGGCCCAGGTAGATGTTGGATGCGGTGAACACCACCGTGATCAGCGCGCCCAGGATCAGGCCGCGAAGGGTCAGCTCACGCATCGAACGGCTCCCGAACGGTCGGACCGCGCGCATGCGCATCCGCGGCCCCGACACAGGGGCATCGTCCCGTCACCCGTCGATTGTTGCAAATCCGAACGGGTGGCAAGGGGCCGCCCGGCTTCCGTCGATCCGGCCCGCGCCCATCACGAGACTGCGCGTGGACGCGGCGGCCACGACGGGATCATGATGATCGCATGGGACACACGACAAGATCCCAGCGGCGCGAGGATGCCAACCCGAAGCAAGGAAACGTCGGATGACGATCTCATCGATCCTGAACGAGAAGGGCCGCGACATCGTGCGGGTGATGCCGACCGACACGATCAGCGCCGTGGTGGCGACGCTGGGCCGGCACGGCATCGGCGCGGTGCTGGTGATCGACGCCGCCGCCCCCCGCACGGACGTCCAGGCGCGTCACATCCTGGGCATCGTGAGCGAGCGCGACATCGTGCGGGCGCTGGCCAAGGCCGACGGCGCCGGCGACGTGCTCGACATGACGGCGGCGCAGATCATGACCGAGGCGCGCTACACCATCGAGCCCTCGGCCTCGCTGGCCGACGCCGCGATCCTGATGACCGATCGGCGGGTGCGCCACCTGCCGGTGATCGAGAACGACGTCATGGTCGGGCTGGTCAGCATCGGCGACGTGGTGAAGGGCCGGCTGGAGCAGCAGGACAACGAGGTGAACAGCCTGCGCGCCTACGTGGTCGGCGCGCACTGACGGCAGGGACCGACGGCCGGGACGGGGCGCCTCACAGGGACTCCACGAAGCTCGCGTAGGCGTCCTCGTCCATCAGCGCCGCGAACGCGTCCGCATCGGCCGGCTCCATGCGGAAGAACCAGGCCTCGTCCTCCGGGTCGCGGTTGACCAGGGACGGGTCGTCGGCCAGCAGCTCGTTCACCTCCAGCACCTTGCCGGCCATCGGCGCGTAGATGTCGGAGGCGGCCTTCACGCTCTCCACCACCGCGCAGCTTTCACCCTCGGCCAGCGTCCGGTCGGCCTCGGGAAGCTCCACGAACACGATGTCGCCCAACGCCTCCTGGGCGTGGTCGGTGATGCCGACGGTGGCGGTGCCGTCATCCTCCATCCGAACCCACTCGTGGTCCTTGGTGTAGCGGATGTCGGCCATCGACGGATCTCCTTCGGGCGCTTGACGGAGGTTTAGAGAGTTCTTAACGCGGGGGATGGGCGCGGTTGTAGCTGAGCTGCTCCGGGGTCAGCTGGAACCCGGCCTCGATGCGGTAGGACGTGCCGGGATGGGCGCGGCTGACCGGCAGGTCGAGGGCGACCGGATCGGTCTGCAGCGCCACCTTGTCGCCGTTGTCGGGGAACTGCGCGGTCGCCACCAGGGTCTGCTTGCTGAGCACGGCGCCGTCACGGGTCACGGCGATGAAGTAGGGCACGGCGAGGCTGCTGCCGGTCGCCACCGGGCCGCGCGTGATCGCCAGCTGAAGCTGCACCACGGTGTGCAGCACGGTGCCGCCCGCCGCGTTGTTGCAATGGCCGGACACCCCGCGGATGCTGCCCTGCGCCAGCAGCCGGCTGAGGTCGGGCAGGGCACCCGGTCCGTAGTCGCTGTAGTCGGCCGCATCGCTCAGGATGCCGACGGGCGCGCAGGCGGGCGCGAAGTCCGTCGCCGTCGTATCGTCCCCCGCGCTGCAACCGTTCAAGACCAGCATCGGGGCCAGCATCGGGGTCAGGGCCACCACCGCCGGGACCGAACGCCTGCCGAAACGGCGCAGGCGCGAGAGGGACCAAAGGGCGCTGAACTGGTGCGGCACGTTCATCCTCGACTTCCGGCCTGCCGTCCCTGTAAGCCGGGCGGCGTTGAGAACGGGCCCGGCTTGGCGTCCGCGTCCGCAGCGCGCCATATAGGACGCCGCGCAGCTTTGGGGAACACGATGCCGGACCAGACGGGTGACCTGATGACTGCGGAGGCGGCCATGTCGCGCCCCGCCACCGGCCCCGGCACCGGCGAGGACGGCGTGCTGCCGGCCCTGCCCCGGCTGAAGGTGCTGCTGGCCGGGCCGCGCGGCTTCTGCGCCGGCGTCGATCGCGCCATCCGCGTGGTCGAGGAGGCGCTGCGCCGCTACGGTGCCCCGGTCTACGTGCGCCACGAGATCGTGCACAACCGCACGGTGGTCGAGGAGCTCGAGACCAAGGGCGCCATCTTCGTCGAGGAGCTCGACGAGGTGCCGGCCGACGGCCACGTGGTGTTCTCCGCGCACGGCGTGCCCAAGACGGTGCCGGCCGAGGCCGAGCGCCGCAACCTGCTCTACCTCGATGCCACCTGCCCGCTGGTCAGCAAGGTGCACCGCGAGGCCGAGCGTCACTTCGCCGCCGGCGGCCCGGCCAGCCGGCACATCCTGATGATCGGCCACGCCGGCCATCCCGAGGTGGTGGGCACCATGGGCCAGCTGCCGCCCGGCGCCGTCACCCTGGTGAACGATGCGGGCGAGGCGCACCGGGTGATGCCGGCTGACCCCACCCGGCTCGCCTTCATCACGCAGACCACGCTGTCGGTGGACGACACCGCCGAGATCGTCGCGATCCTGCGGGAGCGCTTTCCCCTGATCGAAGGCCCGAAACGCGAGGACATCTGCTATGCCACCACCAACCGGCAGGAGGCGGTCAAGGCGATCGCGCCCGGCTGCGACCTGGTGATCGTGATCGGCAGCCCGAACTCGTCCAACTCGCAGCGGCTGCGCGAGGTGGCGGAGCGATCCGGCGCGCCGCGGGCGCTGCTGGTGCCGCGCCTGCGCGACCTCGACTGGTCGGTGCTGGACGGGGTGGACACGCTGGGCATCACCGCTGGCGCCTCGGCGCCGGAAGCGCTGGTGCAGGAGATGGTGAACGCGCTGGCGGGCCGCTACCGGCTTCAGATCGAGGAGCGCACCGTCACCCAGGAGGACGTGATCTTCAAGCTGCCCGCCCCGCTCGGCTGAGTCTGCACCCCGTTTCCGCCGCATGGCGGTCTACACCGACGTCACCGACGAGGCGCTGGCGCGGTTCCTGGAGAACTACGCGCTGGGCGACCTGGTCGCGTTCCGCGGCATCGCCGAGGGGGTCGAGAACAGCAACTTCTCGCTGCGCACCACCACCGGCGACTTCATCCTGACGCTCTACGAGCGGCGGGTGGACCCGGTTGAGCTGCCCTGGTTCCTGGCCCTGATGCGGCACCTGTCGCGCGGCGGCGTGCGCTGCCCGCTGCCGGTGGCGGGGCGCGACAGGTGCCGCATCAGGGCCAGGAACCAGGGC
>CAXUBN010000282.1:0-3758 GCA_964249255.1 uncultured Acetobacteraceae bacterium
GTCGCGGTCCCCGGCGCGCCGCCATCCGCCCCGAGCGCGCCGGCCGCGGCCCCGGCGGCGACCGGCACCTCGCCGCTGGAGCTGGTCCGGACCTACCTGAGCCCGGTGCTGTCGCCGCTGGCGACGCTCGGCATCGTGTTCGTGGTGGCGGTGTTCGCGCTGCTGCAGCGCGAGGACCTGCGCGACCGCCTGATCCGCCTGGTCGGCTCCGACGACCTGCACCGCACCACGGTCGCGATCGACGACGGCGGCCGCCGCCTCAGCCGCTACTTCGTCACCCAGCTCAGCATCAACACGCTGTTCGGGGTGGTGATCGGCATCGGGCTGCTGCTGATCGGCGTGCCCAACCCGGTGCTGTGGGGCATCCTGTCCGCCCTGCTCCGCTTCGTGCCCTATGTCGGCTCCTTCATCTCGGCCGTGCTGCCGATGGCGCTGGCGGCGGCGGTCGAGCCGGGTTGGTCGATGGTGATCTGGACCGCGGGCCTCTACGTCGTGGTGGAGGGGATCACCGGGCAGGTGATCGAGCCGACCGTGTATGGCCATTCCACAGGTCTGTCGCCGTTCTCGGTGGTGGTCGCGGCGATCTTCTGGTCCTGGGTGTGGGGACCGATCGGGCTGATCCTGTCGACGCCGCTGACGCTCTGCCTGGTGGTGATGGGGCGCCACGTGGAGCGGCTGGAGTTCCTCGACGTCATGCTGGGCGACCGCCCGGCGCTGACGCCGGTCGAGAGCTTCTACCAGCGCATCCTGGCCGGCGATGCCGCGGAGGCGCGGGACCACGCCGAAACCCTGCTGCGGACCAGCTCGCTGTCCACCTACTACGACGAGGTGGCGCTGAAGGGCCTGCAGCTGGCGGCCAACGATGCCGGGCGCGGCGTGCTGGACAGGGCGCAGCTCCGCCGTATCAGGACCACCATCCACGCGTTGGTGGACGGCCTGGCCTCGCATGACGACCGCACGCCGCGACCGTCGTCGCGCCGTGACAAGGGCACCACCGGGCATGACGGGCCCGACCTGCCTGCCGAGGCGGATCCAAAGACGGTGCAGCCCGCGAACGAGATCCTGCCGCCGATCTGGCGCGGCCCCGGCGCTGTGCTGTGCATCGCCGGCCAGGGGCCGCTGGACGAGGCGGCCTCCGGCATGCTGGTGCAACTGCTGGGCAAGCACGGGCTGGGCGGCCGCCCCGTGGGCCACAACGCGGTCGGCCGCGACCGGATCGGGACGCTGGATGTGACCGGCGTGGCGATGGCCTGCATCTCCTACCTCGACATCAGCGGCGACCCCGCGCACCTGCACGAGCTGGTGGAGCGGCTGCGCGGGCGGCTGCCGGCCGGGACGCCGATCCTGGTCGGGCTGTGGCCGACGCAGGCCGCCACGCTGGAGGACGGGGACGTGCGGCGCGCGGTCGGCGCCGACCACTACACCAGCTCGCTCGCCGAGGCCGTGTCCGCCTGCGTCGATACCGCACGGGACGGAATCAGGGGCGGACCCGAGGTCCGGGTGATCGGCGCGGTGTGAGGCTGCCTCAACGACGTCGGCCCGGCGGCGATCGTCGCCACCGGGCCTGACCAGGCTGTGTAGAGGATCGGGACGGCACCCGTGCGGGTGCCGTCCCCGTTGTTCAGGCGTTCGCCAGGTTGGGCTCGGCCATTCCCAGGTCGTAGCGGTCGTTGTTCATCACCTTGTCCCAGGCCGCCACGAAGTCGTGGACGAACTTCGGCTGGGAGTCGGCGCTCGCATACACCTCCGACAGCGCGCGCAGCTGCGAGTGCGAGCCGAAGATCAGGTCGACACGCGTGGCGGTCCAGCGCGGCTCCCGGGTCCCGCGGTCGACGCCGTCGAACGCGTTCTCGCCGGTCGGCTGCCACTCGTTGCGCATGTCGAGCAGGTTGACGAAGAAGTCGGTCGTGAGCTGGCCGACCCGATGCGTGAACACGCCGCGCTCGGAGCCCTCGGCATTGGCGCCCAGCACGCGCAGGCCGCCTACCAGCACCGTCATTTCCGGCCCGGTCAGCTTCAGCAGCTGCGCCCGGTCCACCAGCGCCTCCTCGGGCGCCATGAACTGCGACCCGTGCCGATAGTTGCGGAACCCGTCGGAGCGCGGGTGCAGCGGCTTGAACGACACCGCGTCGGTCTGCTCCTGCGTCGCGTCGGTGCGCCCCGGCGTGAAGGGAACCGTAACGGGAGTGCCGGCGTCCTTGGCCGCCTGCTCCACCGCGGCGCAGCCGCCCAGCACGATCAGGTCCGCGAGCGAGACCCGCTTGCCGCCGGGAGCACCCGCGTTGAACTCGGTCTGGATCGCCTCCAGCCTGCCCAGCACGTCGGCCAGCACCGGGGGATTGTTCACCTCCCAGTCCTTCTGCGGCTCCAGCCGGATGCGCGCGCCGTTGGCGCCGCCGCGCTTGTCCGAGCCGCGGAAGGTCGAGGCCGACGCCCATGCGGTGGACACCAGCTGCGGCACCGTCAGGCCGGACGCCAGCACGGTCGCCTTGAGCGCCGCGACGTCGTCCGCGTCGATCAGGGGGTGGTCCACGGCCGGGACGCGGTCCTGCCAGATCAGCGCCTCGGTCGGCACCAGCGGGCCGAGGTAGCGCTGGATCGGCCCCATGTCGCGGTGCGTGAGCTTGAACCAGGCGCGCGCGAACGCGTCCGCGAACGCAGGCTCGTTCTCCAGGAAGTGGCGCGAGATCCTGTCGTAGGCCGGGTCCGCCCGCAGCGCGATGTCCGAGGTCAGCATCCGCGGCTTCTGCGTCTTGGTCGGGTCGTGCGCGTCGGGGATGTCGGCGGGGGCGTCCTTGGCCTCCCACTGCCAGGCGCCGGCAGGGCTCTTGGTCAGCTCCCACTCGTACTTGTACAGGTTCTCAAAGTAGCGGTTGCTCCACTGCGTCGGCGTCTGCGACCAGGTCACTTCCAGCCCGGCGGTGATGGTGTCGCCGCCGTGGCCGGTGCCGTGCTTGCTGCGCCAGCCGAGGCCCTGGTCCTCCATGACCGCGCCCTCCGGCTCGACCCCCACGAAGGACGGGTCGCCGGCGCCGTGGGTCTTGCCGAAGGTGTGGCCGCCGGCCACCAGCGCCACCGTTTCCTCGTCGTTCATCGCCATGCGCGCGAACGTTTCGCGGATGTCGCGCGCCGAGCCGAGCGGGTCGGGCTGGCTGTTCGGGCCTTCCGGGTTGACGTAGATCAGCCCCATCTGCACGGCGCCCAGCGTATCCTCGAGCTGGCGCTCGCCGCTGTAGCGCTCGTCGCCGAGCCAGGTGCCCTCGGGGCCCCAGTACAGCTGCTCCGGCTCCCAGGTGTCGGCGCGGCCGCCGGCGAAGCCGAACGTCTTGAAGCCCATCGACTCCAGCGCGACGTTGCCGGTCAGCACGTACAGGTCGGCCCAGGACAGCTTGCGGCCGTACTTCTGCTTGATCGGCAGCAGCAGCCGGCGCGCCTTGTCCAGGTTGGCGTTGTCGGGCCAGCTGTTCAGCGGCGCGAAGCGCTGCTGGCCGCCGCCGGCGCCGCCGCGGCCGTCGGTGGTGCGGTAGGTGCCGGCGCTATGCCAGGCCATGCGGATGAACAGGCCGCCGTAATGCCCGAAGTCGGCCGGCCACCATTCCTGGCTGTCGGTCATGAGGGCGTGCAGGTCCTTGATGACGGCATCGAGGTCGAGCGTCTTGAACTCGTCGGCGTAGTTGAACGCCACGCCCATCGGGTTGGACCGGGTCGAATGCTGGTTCAGCATCTCCAGGCTGAGTTGCTCCCGCCACCATTCCCGG
>CAXUBN010000283.1:0-1127 GCA_964249255.1 uncultured Acetobacteraceae bacterium
CGGACAGCAGCGGCTTGTAGGTCGGCACCATCACCGTCACCAGCGGCTCGGGCGGGAGGGCGCCTGCCTGCTTCAGGTGCCGCCGCTCGGCCGCAACCCGCGCGCGCAGGTTCTCGTAGTAGCGGCGCGCCCAGCGGTCGTAGTCGCCGAGGTTGTAGCCCTGGCTCGGCAGCAGCGCCGTGATCTGCCGCCGCAGCCGCTCCATGTCCGCGTACATGCGGCTCATGTCGTTGGCGATGGCGACCAGCCGCCCTTCCAGGAAGTCCGACACGGTCGCCGTCACGAACGGGCTGTTGTCCAGCTCGATCATCTCGGGCAGCACGAAGAAGCGGAACTTCTGGGTGTAGTCCTTCTGGAACGCGTGCGGCACGGCGAACTCGAAGCCGCAGTTGGGATCGCAGCCGAGCACGTTGCCGACGTCGCGGCGGAACCGGTCCGCCTTGACCTGGGCGATCTTGACGTTGTCGCAGGTGATCAGCACGGCGCAGCGCGCCTCGGCCACCGCATCGCGGCCGACCCGGCGCAGCACCCAGCCGCGGAGCGCGTTGTGCACCAGCCCGTCGACGTTGCCCTGGACGGTGACGACGGGCGTGTCGCTGAAGCTGAGCGACGGCGTGAGGCCGCTCAGGCCCGCCTCGCCCATGTGCAGGAGCACGCTGCCGTCGGGCAGCAGGAAGCTCAGCACGTGCGGGCAACCGTCCAGGAACGCGTCCGGCACGTCGAAGCCGAACCCCACCTGCCCCGTGGGCAGGCCCAGGGCGCCGCGCACGTCCTCGCGCACGCCGTCGCACGTGACGCTGCCCGCCGCCTGGCCGTCGATTAGCGCCGTCAGCCGCACCACCTCGTGCGGCGAGACCAAGTCGGTGACCCAGCCCGAGGCGCGGCCGGCCTCGTAACGATCGAAGTAGCCCTTGAAGCGGGTGGAGCCGGCGGTCTGCGCCGCATCGTCGAAATCGGCCATCAATCACCCGCCTGCATCGGTCGCCCGTCGGAAGCCTGAAAAATAGCTACCGGACGGCACCCCCCGGCGCAAACAACAAAGGTGTTGCATCCTCAGCGGGGCATGCCGTCCGGCTGGTCGCCGGCCGGTCCGGCCGGTTGTTCCGCCGGCGTCCGCAGCGTCAGCG
>CAXUBN010000283.1:1137-1952 GCA_964249255.1 uncultured Acetobacteraceae bacterium
CTCCGCCGCCAGCGCCTCGTGCACCGCCCGCGAGCGCTGCACCCGGCCCAGGCCGTCGAACGCCTCGCTGACCACCAGCAGCGCGAAGTGCGTTTCGCCGCAGCCGTCCCTCACCCCGGCATGGCCGGCGTGGCGGGCGCTCTCGTCCTCCAGCTCCATCAGCACCGGCGCGAACCGCGCCTCGATGCACAGCCGGATCCGCCCGGCGCGGTTCGCCGCCGCCCCGCCTTCCTCCGCCGCCCGGGCCACGGCCGGTCCCGTCCGGCGACCCGCGTCGCCACCCTGTTCGTCCCGCATCGCAGCAACCTTTCACCACCGTTGTCCGCCCCGGCCACCCGACGCCGCATCCCCCTGCGCCGGCCCTTGCGCCGGCCTGAGCACCGCGCACATAAACCCCGTAATGATGCGACGGAACCAGCGACACCGGGCCTTCGATCCCGATCCGGCGGCGCCGGACCAGCCCTGCGACATGCCGGGCTGCCCCGAGCGGGCCGGCTACCGGGCGCCGCGGTCGCGGCAGGCGCTCAACGCCTATCGCTGGTTCTGCCTCGACCACGTGCGCGAGTACAACGCGCACTGGGACTACTACAAGGGCATGAGCCCGGGCCAGATCGAGGCGCACCTGCGCGCCGACGTGTCCTGGAACCGGCCGTCGTGGCGGCTGGGCCATCTCGGCGGCACCGCGACGCTGGACGAGGACCAGATCCTGGATCCGCTGGGCCTGCTGCGGGGCATCCCGGACGGGCGCGGCCGCAAGGGGCGCGGTCCGAAACCGGTGGACGAGCGGCCGGAAGCGTTGCGCCAGCCGCTGGACG
>CAXUBN010000283.1:1962-3725 GCA_964249255.1 uncultured Acetobacteraceae bacterium
CGCGCCGCGGGCCCCGCCCCAGACCCGGGCGCCGCGGGCCCGGCTGCGGGGCAGCCGGGCGGGGCGCGGCGGGGGCACGCCGCGCGGGCCGAAGCCCGTGGACGAGCGGCCGGAGGCGCTGCGCCAGCCGCTCGACGCGCTGGGCCTCGGCTGGCCGGTGTCGCTGGCGGAGGTCAAGAGCCGCTACAAGGACCTGGCCCGCCGCCACCACCCGGACGCCAACAACGGCGACCGCGCGGCCGAGGAGCGGCTCAAGACGATCAACGTCGCCTACACCGCGCTGCGCCAGCACCTCGCCGAGGCCCGGCCCCCGGACTACGCCCGCACCGGCTGAAGGCCCCTCCGGACGGGGACCGGCCCCGGTCGGCGGCCGGCGGCGCGTGGGGTCGATCACGTCCCGCGCAGGCCGGCTTGCGCGGCGCGCGACCACGACCGACGATATGACTTGGCCGGCGGTTCCCGCCGGCTCACCCCGCCCTTCCCGGCGCGTCGCCAGCGGCGGCCCGGCATGACCCTACGGATACGGACCCTGACCATGGACGACATCGCCGACCGCTTGGGACCGGGCGACACCCTCGATGATCCGATCCCGGGCAACGACCTGGCCGACGCCGGCATTCCCGGCCTGCCACCGACCGCCGTCCTGTCTGCCCCCGACGTCATGCTGGACGCGCACGCGCTGTTCGGGATCGCCACCGAGCTGTCCGTGCCGGGCTTCTCGGTGCGCACCGAGCACGTGCCGGACATCGACGAGGCGTACAGGTTCGACCGCGACACCACGCTCGCGATCCTGGCGGGCTTCGCCCACAACCGGCGGGTGATGATCCAGGGCTACCACGGCACCGGCAAGTCGTCGCACATCGAGCAGGTGGCGGCGCGGCTGAACTGGCCCTGCATCCGCATCAACCTGGACAGCCACATCAGCCGCATCGACCTGATCGGCAAGGACGCCATCGTGCTCAAGGACGGGCGCCAGGTGACCGAGTTCCGGGAAGGGCTGCTGCCGTGGGCGCTGCAGCACCCGTGCGCCCTGGTGTTCGACGAGTACGACGCCGGGCGTCCCGACGTGATGTTCGTGATCCAGCGCGTGCTGGAGGTCGAGGGGCGGCTCACCCTGCTCGACCAGAACCGGGTGATCCGCCCGCACCCGGCGTTCCGGCTGTTCGCCACCGCCAACACGGTGGGGCTGGGCGACACCAGCGGGCTGTATCACGGCACCCAGCAGATCAACCAGGGCCAGATGGATCGCTGGAACATCGTCACCACGCTGAACTACCTGCCGCACGCGCAGGAAACCGCCATCGTGCTGGCCAAGACCGGCTGGGACGGGCGCGACGCCGCGCAGAGGCGGCGCGTCGAGAGCATGGTGGCGCTGGCCGACCTCACCCGCGCCGGCTTCATCCATGGCGACATCTCCACCGTGATGTCGCCGCGCACCGTGCTGACCTGGGCCGAGAACGCCCGCATCTTTGGCGACCTGGGCTTCGCCTTCCGCCTCACCTTCCTCAACAAGTGCGACGAGGCCGAGCGGCAGACGGTGGCCGAGTACTACCAGCGCTGCTTCAACGAGGACCTGCTCCCGTCCCAGCCGGTCGCCGCCGCGGCGGCGGTGCGGGGACGATGAGCGGGTTCCGATGAGCGGGAGCGGCGGCGGCGAGACCAGCCGCAGCGAGGCCTTCAAGCGCGCCACCGCCGGCACGCTCCGCGCCATCGGCGGCCCCCGCGACGTGCAGGTCACGTTCCAGGCCGGCCCGGTCCACGTC
>CAXUBN010000284.1:0-3687 GCA_964249255.1 uncultured Acetobacteraceae bacterium
GTTGAGCAGCGCACCGGCCACGATCGCGCGCCGGCGGCGCCCCGCCGCATCCAAGCCGCCGCAGTCGGCCGCCGCCATGCCCAGCAGCAGCGTGCCGAGGGCGGCCGCCAGCGGCGACAGCAGCCGGACCCCCAGCGGGCCGTCGCCGGCGATCCATGTCCCGACGCCGATCCAAAGGGCGACCATCGGCGGATGGTCGAGGTAACCGGGTGCCAGCGCCCGCGACCACACCCAGTAATAGCATTCGTCCGGCGACAGCGGCGATGCGGCGCAGACCAGCAGCCGCAGCGCGGTCAGCACGACCAGCGCCGCCAGCCAGAGGCCCAGCAACGGCGGAGAACGGGATGGGTTCAGCGCAGGCGCCAGATCAGGGTGGAGGACACCGCGTAGTTCCACACCACGCCGACCGCGGCGCCGGCGGCGCTGGCCGGCTGCCAGCCATGGTGCTCCTGGTGCAGCGCCTGCGCGATGCCGACGTTGGCGACCGCGCCGACGCCGCAGACCGCCATGAACAAGGCCAGCCCGCCCATCAGCCGGCGGCCGCGCAGCCGGCGGTCACGGTAGGTCAGGCCGTTGTTCAGCCAGAAGTTGACGCCCATGGCCACCACGGTGCCGGCGATCTGCGCACCCTCGAAGCCGACGCCGCAACGGCGGGCGACGTCGAGCACCAGCAGGTTGACCCCTACGCCGGCGCCGCCCACGCCGGCGAAGCCGATGAAGCGCACCGGCAGCAGGCCGCGGCAGGCCTTGTCGAGCAGCATGGTGCCGAACTGCGCCAGCACCAGCACGTCGAGCTTGCTTTCGCCTGCCAGCCGCGGCCGGAACCGGGCCGGGACCTCAAGCACGCGCGGCGCGCGCGGGGCGGACAGGATCAGGTCGAGCAGGATCTTGAAGCCCTCGCCGCTGAGGCGGGGAGCGGCCTGCTCGAAGAAGCGGCGCCGGCAGGCGAAGAAGCCGCTCATCGGGTCGCGCAGCGGCGGAAAGCCGGGCCGGCCGGGCAGCAGCGCCTGCGCCAGGCGGATGCCGTTCTCCGACAAGCGGTGCCGCCAGGGCGAGGACAGCCCGACCGCGTCGCCGCCCGACACGTGGCGGGAGCCCACCGCGATGTCACACCCGTCCGCCTCCAGCGCATGGAGCATGACCGGCAACCGGGTCTCGTCGTGCTGCAGGTCGCCGTCCATCACCGCCACCAGGGGCGCGGAGGAGGACAGCACACCCTCGATCACCGCGGACGACAGCCCGCGACGGCCGATCCGGCGCAGGCCGCGCACGCGCGTATCGGTGGCGGCCAGGGCACGGATCTCGTCGACCGTGCCGTCCGGGCTGTCGTCGTCGACGAACACCACTTCCCAGGCGCGGCCGGCCAGGGCCGCCTCCAGCGCCGCCACCAGTGGACGGACGTTGGGTCGCTCGCGATAACAGGGCACGATGACGCTGACGGTGGGCACGCCAACGGCGGACAGGCCGGAAACCGGCGCGATGGCGTGGACAACGCCCGCCGCCGCCGGGCGGCTGGTCGCGACAAGTTCAGGATCGGGCACGGGCGTCGTGATGGGGCGTCAGACCGGCACGCCGACCAGGTCGCGGCTGGTGCGGATGGTCTGCAGCGTTTGCAGCCGGCTCACATGCGGCATGGCGGTAAGGCGGCGGGTGAGCTGGTTTTCCTGCGTAGTGTCCCGCGCCAGCAGCCGCAGCAGGAAGTCGCCGCCGCCGCGGATCATGTGGCACTCGCGCACCTCCGGCCATTCGGCGACGGCGGCCTCGAACTGCGCCAGCACCGCATCCCGCTGGCTGTCGAGCCCAACCAGGGCGAAGAACACCACCGACCAGCCCAGGGTTTGCGGATCGGTGTCGCAATGGTAGCCGCGGATGACGCCCAGCTCCTCCAGCCGCCGCACCCGGCGCAGGCAGGGCGGCGCCGAGATGCCGACGCGGCGCGCCAACTCCACGTTGGTCATGCGGCCGTCCCCCTGGAGCTCGTCGATGATGCGGCGGTCGATGGCGTCGAGCTCCGCCGCCGGCACGGTCTTGTCTAGGCTCTGCATCCTGGGCTCTGCATCCTGGCCGGAATATGTATTGCACCGGGTCGCGGCCGGGAAGGGCGGCTCCAGTTGGCCGGTATCTTGCTTGCGCCGCAGCAAAACGCGCTCATATCCTCGCCCAGCCTCCTGGGAACCCGAGTCCCCGCCATGACACAGACCATCAGCACCGACCTTCTCGTCATCGGGGCCGGCCCCGCCGGCTACACGGCCGCGATCTATGCCGCGCGCGCCAGCATGCGTCCGGTGCTGGTGGCCGGACTGCAGCCGGGCGGCCAGCTGACCATCACCACCGATGTCGAGAACTATCCCGGCTTCGCCCACGGCGTGCAGGGCCCCTGGCTGATGGAGCAGATGGCGGCGCAGGCGGAGCACGTCGGAACCCGGGTGATCTCCGACCTGATCGTCGAATGCGACCTGTCGCCGCGCCCGCCGGGCGAGCCGTTCCGGCTCGTGGGCGACGGCGGCGACGTCTTCCTCGCCCGCACGGTGGTGATCGCCACCGGCGCGCAGGCGCGCTGGCTGGGCCTGCCCTCGGAAAGCCGCCTCCACGGGGCGGGCGTCTCGGCGTGCGCCACCTGCGACGGCTTCTTCTATCGCGGCAAGCGGGTGGCGGTGATCGGCGGCGGCAACACGGCGGTCGAGGAAGCGCTGTTCCTCACCCACCATGCCGAGCACGTCACCCTGATCCACCGTCGCGACCGGCTGCGTGCGGAGAAGATCCTGCAGGCGCGCCTGTTCGAGCATCCCAAGGTCTCGGTGCTGTGGAACAAGGCTGTGGAGGAGATCACCGATGCCGGCACGCCGCCCGTGGTGGACGGGGTGGTATTGCGCGACACCGTCACCGGCGCGGAAAGCCGGCTTGGCGTCGACGGCGTGTTCGTGGCGATCGGCCACACCCCCAACACGGCGGTGTTCGGGGGCCAGGTGGAGCTGGACGGGGACGGCTACGTCGTCACCCAGCCCGGCAGCACCCGCACCTCGGTGCCGGGCGTGTTCGCGGCGGGCGACGTGCAGGACAAGATCTTTCGCCAGGCCGTGACCGCGGCCGGCACCGGCTGCATGGCGGCGCTGGAGGCCGAGCGCTACCTCACCGAACGGGTCCTGCTGGCCACCCACGGCACCGAAACGGTCCGTGAGCCCGTCGCGGCGGAGTAGCCAACATGATCCGGCGCGGGCAACCATGACACCCGAACGATAAAAGGTCGCACGGCATGGATTGGGACAAGCTGAGGATCTTCCATGCCGTCGCCGAGGCCGGCAGCTTCACCCACGCCGGCGACGTGCTCAGCCTCAGCCAGTCGGCGGTCAGCCGACAGATTTCGGCGCTGGAGGAGGCGCTGCAGGTGCCGCTGTTCCACCGCCACGCCCGCGGCCTGATCCTGACCGAGCAGGGCGAGCAGATGAACCGCACGGTGCGCGAGGTGTTCGCCAAGCTCGCCATGACCGAGGCCCTGCTCACCGAAAGCAAGGAAAAGGCCGCAGGCCGGCTCAAGATCACCACCACCACCGGCTTCGGCACCGCCTGGCTGGCGCCGCGGCTGCCGCGGTTCCTCGCGGCACATCCGGACATCTCGATCACGCTGATCCTGGAGGACGGCGACCTCGACCTCGGCATGCGCGAGGCCGACGTCGCCATCCGCATGCA
>CAXUBN010000285.1:0-3677 GCA_964249255.1 uncultured Acetobacteraceae bacterium
CGCGGTGGATACGCCGGTCGGCTGCCGCCGCTGCAGCGCCGGGCCCAGCGCCAACACCGCCGCCAGCGCCTCGCCGCGCAACCGGCGACGAGATGCGCCGGAGCCGACGGCGGCACGGGTATCGCCCCGCACCATCAGGATCGCGCGCGCCAGGGCCAGCATGGCGAAGCACACGATGAACGGCAGGTCTGCGCCCGAGGCGGACACGGCGGCGGGTGCTGCCTCAGGCAGCAGCGCGTGCGCCAGCACGGTGGCGATGCACCAGCCCTGCCCCATCGCCAACCCGGTGGAGGCGACGCCCAGCAGGATGGTTGGCATCGCCTGGCGGCGGCCGAGGCGGGACTGGAGCCGCGACCAAGCGCGGCCGACGGAGCGATCGGATGTCATGCCGTACGGATCTGGACATGGGAGCGACCGGTGCCCAGGCCGGACCAGCCATGTTGCCGAAGCTTCATGTAGACCGCTCAGGCCGACGCCGGCTGCACGGCGGCCTCCGACCCAGTGTCATGGGCCTCCGGATGCAACGGCACCATCAATCGGTAGCGTGTGCCACCGGGGTCGTTACCGGGGCTGGGGCTGGTGCCGGCAGCGACGCCTTCCGTCACCTCCAGCGTGGCGCCGAGCTGGCGGGCGAAGCCGCGGATCAACTGGATGCCGATCCCGTCGCGCACGCCGCTCTCCGTCTCCGCCCGCCCGGCCGGGATGCCGATGCCGTTGTCCTCGATCACCAGCGTGGCGATACCCGCCACCTCTTCCGCCAGCCGCACCGAGACGACGCCGTCGCGGCCGCCCGGGAACGCATACTTGATGGCGTTGCTCACCGCCTCCGTCACCACCAGGGCCATCGGTACGGCCTGGTCGGTGGACATGACGATCTCCGGCGCCTCGATGACGAGCCGGATGCGCCGTCCCTCCTTCTCGCCGATCGCCTGGAACAGCTGGCCGCACAGCTCCTCGAGGAAGGAGCGCATGTTGAGCGTGTGCAGCTCGCCCTCGGAATAAAGGTGGCGGTGCAGGGTCGCCAGCGCCCGCACCCGGTCGCGGGCGCTGGCGAACTCGGCGCGCGCCTCGGGCTGACGGATGCGGTTGGCCTGCAGGTTGAGCAGGGAGGCGATGATCTGCAGGTTGTTCTTCACCCGGTGGTGGATCTCCTTGATCAGCAGCTCCTGCTTGGTTTCGGCCCGGCGCAGCCGCTCCTCGTGCGCCGCCAGCGATTGCGTGGCCTGGGCGAAGGCCCGCGACAGCTGGCGCAGCTCGACCGGGGTCGAGCGGGTGTGGCGCGGGTCATAGGCACCGGCCCGACGCCATTCGGTGACGGACAGGGTGACGGCACGCAGCGGCGCCACGATCAGCCGGCTGGCGCCGATCCAGACCGCGACCAGTCCCACGGCCAGCAGCAGCGCGATGGCGATCACACGCTGCACGAACTCCGACAGCGCCTGGCTTTCCGCCCGGCTCGGCAGGGTGGTGACCAGCAGGTCGACGTCGCCGATCATGGCTCGCTTGAGGAAGTGACCGGCGGGGGCCGGTATCCGGATCGGGCTGGCATGTCCGACCCGACCATTGGCGGGCACGCCGGTCCAGCCGCAATCATCGCACAGCGATACGCGGCGGCCATCGCGTCCGACCAGCCACGCCTCGGTGTCGCCGCCCGGACCGAGCCGGCTGCGCCACAGGTCGGAAGCGGCCAGCTCCGATCGGGTCCAGCCCAACCGCATGTCGGCGACGAGGCGGCCAGGCGTGCGATCCAGTCCCCCGACTGGCGCTTCGACCGCAAGGGTGAGGCGCAGAACCGGCCGGGTGGTCAGCCGGTCACCACCCAGCAGGGTCTGCAACACCACCGTGGTGATGGAGGTGGGAGACGATGCAGGACCGACGGGGGGGCCAGCCTCCGCGGCACCGTCTGGCGAGCCGCAGGTTGCCTGGCCCGGACCAACGAAGCCCAGGTCGACGAGGCGCGTGGTCTGCAAGGCACGAGTCAGTCGCAGCAGGTCGTTGCAGTCGGCTGCGGCGTGAAGTGCTGGCTGTCCAGCGAGCGCGTGCAGCATGCGCTCGGCGGCGGCGATCTGCTCATCCGATTGCGCCATCAGCGCCTCGGCCACCACCGCGGCACGGTTCGAGCTGGCGTCGACTGCCGCCTGGTAGCTGTGCCAGGCCATGAAGCCGCTCAACACGGCCATCGGCACCACGGAGAACAGGATCACCACAAGCAGGCGAGCACCAACGCTATCGAGCCAGCGCGTGCCACGGCGGAACCGGCCTCCGACCCGTCCCCGTCTGGCCCGTATCAACCTTGGTGAGGCCAATTGTAACACCGTCAGCCGCATGGAGATGCTGGCCTCATGAGCCGCTCAGCGACACGTCACGGCTCGCGGTCGCCGTCGATCAGCCGGCGAAGCTCGTCGGGGATCGGTTCATTGGCGACATCGTCGAAGATCTTGTGCAGACCCCGCTGCAGCCAAAGGTCAAACGCGCTGTCTGTCCTGCGCTTTCCCTTCGGACCCGGCTGCGGTTGCCCGTCGGGCGGCCCGTCATTCCCTCCAGACATCGCCCCCGCATACCCCAAGCATCTGTCGCAACCGAGATTCGGGAGTTGAAACGGAAACCGACGGAGGCCGTTCCCTCCGCCGCGGAAATCAGGAGCCCTCATGCAAATGCCGCCGGCAGGGTGCCGGCGGCATGAAACGACCAGGGTGGGAAGGCGCCGTCAGGCGGCGCGCTGACCGCGCTCCGCATCGGCGATGCGCGTATCCATCGCACGGCTCAGCATGGCGGCACGCGCGGCTGCGGCACGGTCGTCGGGCCGCTCCGGGGTATCGCCGATCAGCCAGGTCTCGAGCTGCCTGCGGGCGCGGAACACCCGGCTCTTGGCAGTGCCCACGGCACAGTCGGTGGCCTCGGCCAGCGCCTCATAGCTCATGCCCTGCACCACCACCATCACCAGCGCCTCGCGCTGGTCGGCCGGCAGACGGGTCATCGCCTTGCCGAGATCCTTGAGTGCCAACCTGTCCTCGTGTGGGGCCTCGGTTGCGAAGGCCGATGCCGGTACGTCGTCGATGTCGGTGGTGTCGCGGCGCTTCCGGAGGTTGGAGATGAAGCGGTTGCGCAGGATGCGGTGCATCCAGGCCGGGAAGTTCGTGCCCGGAATGAAGCTCAGCTGAGCCGACAGGGCGTTGCAGACCGCGTCCTGAACCAGATCCTCCGCGGCCGCACGATTGCGGGTCAGTGCCAGGGCCTGCACCCGGAGCTTCGGCAGGATGGCGATCACCTGGTCATGGAAGCTGTTCGGCATGGTCAAGGCACTCCGGTTTCCGTGATCGAGCAATGATCAGCCGGCGAGACGCGTTGCATGACCCAACCCGTCTACCAATCACGAAATGGAGAGGCTCACCTCGACCGCCGCGTGGAGGGGATCGCGGCGATTTGTCTGGCCGCGACCGCTTGGGCCATCCTTAACAGGAACGTCGGTTTCGCGATCGCGACGACCCGGGTCGACACGGCGCCGGTTGGGGACATGGGCCGCGACCCGGACCATGCCCGGCAGTTGCAAGCCGGTCCCGGGCGGTGCCATGGATGGCGCGCAACGGCCGGTGTGACGAAACGCCGGACAGGGAGGCAGGACCGATCGAACATCGAGACATCGTCAACGGGACCAGCCCGCCCCACCCCCGTTATTC
>CAXUBN010000286.1:0-3214 GCA_964249255.1 uncultured Acetobacteraceae bacterium
GAGAACCGGAGCGGAGCGGCCTCCTGGCCGTGAGCCTCGGCAAGCGCAGACGGGCGCGTCGGATCGCCGGCACAGCGCATCATCGAATGGGCTTAATACATGTGCTGGCCGCCGTTGATGGACAGGGTCGTTCCGGTGATGAACTCGGCGTCGTCCGCGGTGAGGAAGCTGACGCCGCGGGCGATGTCGTTGGCGTAGCCCAACCGGCCCACCGGGATGCGCGCCACGATCTTGGCCAGCACCTCGGACGGCACCGCGCGCACCATGTCGGTATCGATGTAGCCGGGCGCGATCGCGTTCACGGTGATGCCAAACTTGGCGCCTTCCAGCGCCAGGGCGCGGGTCAGGCCGTGGATGCCGGACTTTGCGGCCGAATAGTTCACCTGGCCGTACTGACCGGCCTGGCCGTTCACCGAGCCGATGTTGACGATGCGGCCGAAGCCCGCCTGCCGCATGCTCTCGAAGGTAAGCTTGCACAGGTTGAAGCAGGAGCCGAGGTTGGTGTCCATCACCGCGTCCCACATGTCGCGGGTCATCTTGGCCACCGTGGCGTCGCGGGTGATGCCGGCGTTGTTGACCAGCACGCCGACCGGTCCGAACCGCGTCTCGATCTCGCCGATGGCGGCGGCGCAGGCGTCGAAGTCGGCCGCGTCGAACCGCAGCACGTGGATGCCGGTCGCCTCGCTGAACGCGGAGGCGACCTCCTCGTTGCCGACATAGCTCGCGACCACCATGCGGCCGGCCGCCTGCAGCGCCACGCTGACCGCCTGGCCGATGCCGCGCGTCCCGCCGGTGACCAAGGCCACTCGTCCCATCATCTCGCTATCCCCCTGGTCGCGTCGGCGCGGTTTCTCCGCGCTTGCCGGTCCTTCCGGGCGCCTGGTCGCTCGGGCACGGACCGGATCCCCGAACCCGTCCGCCGATCCGGCAGCCTGCGGTGCCGCGGATCGCCGGACGGGGATGGTGTTTCGTCAGTTGATCAGGTGGCGTCCTGCATGGCGCTGGCGTTGCGCTGCGCGGCCGTGCGGAGCTGCTCGACGTTCTCGCGCACGCGCTGCTCGATGGTCTGGTAGGCTTCCTGGTTGGTGCGGCCGACGATCTCGGCCAGCTCGCGGGCGTTGTCGAGGCCGGTCTCGAACGCCTTCTTGACGTATTCCTGCTGCATCTTCGAGGCCGCGGCGACATCGCCCACGCGCATCTCGCCGGCCGTCGACATCGCATGCTGCACCGCGGTGCGGACGATCTCGGTCTGCTTCTTGGCCAGGTCCGACGCGCCGACCGCCATGATCTGCGCGGCCTCCTTCATGGCGTCGAGGTTCTTGCGCTGGCCCTCGACCATCGCCTTGACGTCGAGCCCGGGGACGGTGAACGCCTCGAACATCTTGATGAACTGGTCCATCTTGACGCCGTTCGTGAAGTCTTCGTCAGGCATTGAACTGCTCCCATGGTTGATGGCCGCAACGACATGGCGGCCACCGTTGCGATTACCGTTCGAGAACGAAGAGCCCGGGTGCCGCGTCCAGCGGGGGGTGCGCGGCGCTTCCCAGGCCCGGCGGCGGGACCCGCTCACCCGAGCGCGCCGCAAGCCAGCCGAACCAGTCCGTCCACCAGCTGCCGTCCCGCCGGGGCGCCGCCTCGCGCCACCGCGCCGCGGTATCCGTTGCGGGGTCGACATCCGCCGCCTGGTAGGATCCCTTGCCGCCGGATCCCTGGCGACCGGGCGGGTTGATGATGCCGGCGATGTGTCCACTGGAGGCGAGCACGTATCGGACCGATCCATCCAACAGCCTGGCCACGCGCCATGCGCCATCCCATGGCACGATGTGATCCTTCTCGGCTCCAACCGCATAAACGTCAAGATCGACGCGGCCGAGATCGAGCCTGCGGCCCTCGAGCTCGATCCTGCCCGGCTTAATCAAGTTGTTCTCGCGATAGGTGTTCCGCAGGTACCATTCGTGCGCGGCGCGGGCCATGCGGGTGCCGTCGCTATTCCAGTACAGCAGGTCGAATGCGGGGGGATCCTGGCCCAGCAGGTAGTTGTTGACCACGTTGGACCAGATCAACTCGTTGGAGCGCAGCAGGTTGAACATGTTGTACATCTCGCGGCTGTCGAGGTAGCCGCGTTCCATCATCTGCCGCTCGATCAGGTCGATCGCGGCATCGTCGGTGAACACCCGGCTGTCGCCCACGTGCTCGAAGTCCTGCAGCGACACCATGAAGGTGGCGGCGCCGAAGCGGCGCTCGCCTCCGGCGGCCAGCCAGGCCAGGGTGATGGCGAGCAGGGTTCCGCCGATGCAGTAGCCCATGACGTTGGGATGCTCGCAGCCGGTGATGTCGCGGATCACGTCATGGGCGGCGAGCGGACCCAGCCGCATGTAGTCGGCGATGCCGGTCGCCTCCATGGACGCGTCCGGGTTCTTCCACGACACCAGGAACACGGTGTAACCGGCGGCCACCAGGTGGCCGACCATGCTGTTCTCCGGCCGCATGTCCAGGATGTAGAACTTGTTGATCCAGGGCGGCAGCACCAGCAGCGGCACCGCGTGCACGGTGTCCGTGGCCGGCGCGTACTGGATCAGCTCGATCAGCGCGTTGCGCAGCACCACCCGGCCCGGCGTCAGCGCCAGGTTGCGGCCGGGCGCGAAGGCGGTGGCGTCGGCCATGCTGAGCTGGCCCGCGCGCAGGTCGCGCGCGAGGTTGCCCATGCCGGCGGCCAGGCTGGCGCCGCCGGTCCGCACCGCGCGCTTCAGCGCGACCGGGTTGCTGAACAGCATCACCGACGGGCTGGCCGCGTTCACGAACTGGCGCAGGTGGAAGGCGACGCGATGCCGCTCGGTCTCGTCCAGCCCCGCCAGGACCTGCGGGTCCAGCAGCGCGTCGGAGGCGAGCAGGTAGAGCTCCTTCAGCATCCGGAACGCCGGGTCGCGCCATTCCGGGGCGTCGAAGCGCTTGTCGGGTGGCGCGGTTCGGCCGGCCGGCTCCGGTGCCAGGCCCCACCAGCCAGACACCGCGTCGCGCCAAACGTCCGCGGCGGCTCCCATCGCGGCGGCGTTGAAGCGCGCGACCCCGGCCAGGGTCCGGCCGGGGTCGGACAGCGAGCGGAGCCACACCGTGCGCAGGGCGCCGGCGATGCCGGCCCAGTCGATCGGCACGACGCCGGACAGCGGGTTGGCGTTCCACATCCGGTCGATCGACGCCACCATCGGGTTCTGCG
>CAXUBN010000286.1:3224-3666 GCA_964249255.1 uncultured Acetobacteraceae bacterium
GGGGCCCCCCCCCCGCGGGGGGGCAACCGCGGCCTGGCCGGCGGCGGCCCTGCTCCCGTCCTCCTCGCCACCCTGGCCGATCTGGCCGGCGGCCTGCTGCCAGGTGCGGGTCCAATCGCCGGGACGTGCGGCGAGCAGGGCGGTCCAGGGATCCTCCTTTCGGGAGTCCACTGCCTGGGCGTCCGCCGCATCGGGCGGTGCCGTTTCGCCGCCGTTACCGTCCCGTCCCGCCATCGACGTCCCCATCCGGCCGGGCGCCGCCGCGTGAGGACCCGTTCCGCGTTGTGATCCCGGAACAGGCCCGGCGCAACGCCCCGCCGGGGGACACCGGGGCCGCCCCGTGTTGCGGCCGCACCGGCGTCGGGACAGGGTGGGTTCGGGACTCGATCGGCCGGGAGCGGCGGCGATGGCGGCAACGGCATCCGGATGGACGGGATGGGAC
>CAXUBN010000287.1:0-3645 GCA_964249255.1 uncultured Acetobacteraceae bacterium
GGCTCGCCCGCCTCGGTGTAGAGGCCGAGATGGTAGTGCCGCTCGTCGAAGTGCGGTCCTTCCTGCACCGGAACGTCGGTGGCGATGTCCTGCAGCCCGTACCAGTAGGTGCGCGCCACCGGCAAGTCGAGCAGCTCGACGAAGCGCTGCACCTGCGCGAACGGGTCGCGTCGCCAGGTCGAGTAGCCGGCCTCGGTGATCCACAGCTCCAGTCTCGGGTTGAACCGGTGCACGGCCTCGCCCACTGCGGCGACCGTCGCCTTCCAGCCCTGCCAGGACCGTGCCTCGCTGTCCCAGGTGCCGGGGAAGCCGTGGATACCCACCGCGTCCACCACGCCCAACACGCCGCGCTCGCCCATCATCCGCAGCCAGTTGAGGTCGACGTGGTTGAGGCCGCCCAGCACCGCGCGCAGGCCGCGCCGCTGCACCCAGTGCGCCGCCCCCCCGGCCATCTCGCAGAACAGCCGCCAGTCGTGGTCGACCTGCCAGTCCCAGTCCAGGAGGTTGTTGGGCTCGTTCCAGATCTCGACCGTATCGAACAGCCCGTCGTGGCGGGTGATCACGTGGTCGACGAAGTCGGCGTAGGACTTCAGGTCGCGCGGCGGCCCGCTGGCGCGGCCGGTGCGGGACAGGCTGGGCGGCGTGAAGTGGACGCAGGGCAGCAGCTCGACCGCGCGCGCCAGGCGCGGCAGGAGCCAGTCGTACCAGTCGGCACCGCCGGGGGCGAGGTAGTCGGCCCAGGAGATGTGCGTGCGCAGCCGGCCCACGCCCAGAGTCGCCATCCGCTCCAGCCCGGCCTCGACGCGGTCATGGTCCCCCGGCCGGAACCATTCGACCAGGCCGAGCGTGTTCCCACCCCCGCCGGTCATGCCACCAGCCCGCGCGCTTCCAGCTCCAGCCGCGCCTCCTCGACCCGGTCGGTCGCCTGCTGGCGCCGCACCCATTCCATCTGCTCCGGCAGCGCGTTGGCGAAGGTGCGCACCGGCTCGAAGCCCAGCACCGTCCGGGCCAGCGCGATGTCGGAGAAGCAGTGCCGGATGTCGCCCGAGCGCGCCTTGCCGACCAGCTCCGGCTCCAGGTGGGGCAGGTCCATCGCCACCGCCGCCGCCCGCGCCACGTCGGCGATCGACACGTCGATGCCGCTGCCGACGTTGAACACGCCCCCCGCCGCCGCCGGATGGTCGAGCGACAGCAGGAACGCCTGCACCACGTCGTCGACATGGACGAAGTCGCGGCGCTGCCGACCGTCCTCGAACACCAGCGGCCGCTCGCGGTGCAGCAGCCGGGAGGCGAAGATCGCCAGCACCCCGGTATACGGATTGGACAGCGCCTGGCCCGGCCCGTACACGTTGAACATGCGCAGGGCCACGCCCTCGATGCCGTACGCCGCCGGCGCGCACAGCACCAGGCGCTCCTGCATATACTTGGTGATGGCGTAGACCGAGGCGAGGCGGGGCGGCTTCCATTCCGGCGTCGCCGCCGGACGGAGCGGCTGCCCATCCGGCCCGAGCGGGTCCCAGCCATCGCCCGCGCCGCGCACCGGGCGCATAACGTCGGGCATCGGCGTGCCGTCGGCGGTGACGTACAGCCCCTCGCCGTATACCGACATCGAGGACGCCACCACGACCCGCTTCACCGGCCGCTCGATCAGCGCCTGGCACAGTGCCGCGGTGCCGCAATCGTTCACCGACACGTAGCGCTCGATCAGGTACATGCTCTGTCCGACGCCGACGTCGGCCGCGAGGTGCACCACCTTGTCGACGCCCTCCAGCGCCCGCGCCAGCGCCGCGCCGTCGCGGATGTCGGCCCGCACCAGCTCGACATCGTCCGGCACCGACTCCGCGGTGGCGCCGTGCGGATGCACCTGCTCGATCAGGCTGTCATAGACCCGGACCCGGTCGCCGCGCGCCAGCAGGGCGCGCACCACGTGACGGCCGATGAAGCCGGCGCCGCCGGTGACCAGTATCCGCTCCGCCATGCCGGCCCATCCTCCACGCCCGTCGCATCATCAGGAAGAAGAAGGCAGGCGGCAATGGGGCTTGGCCGGCGCGAATGCGGGCCGAGCGTCACATGCGGGTCAACCTCGACCCGTCGGGCCAGCCGAGGACATGGCCGAAGGTATCGCCCCGTTCCAACGGCATCCATCGCCCAGCCTGTCACGAGCCGCCGGTGCGGAAGGCGGCCCAGCCCACCTACCCCGTCATGGGAAACGCCTGCCGCGCGCGTCGCGTCGGGACGTCATGGCGAGGCACCGCGCCCCGGCCCGCGGGCCGATCCTATCGGCCGGGCGGCGGCCCGACGGATGATGCCCGTTCCCTATGCCGCCATCACGGGGAGGGCATGCCCCGCGCCCCGGACCGCAGCACGGCGGCCCGCGCCGCCTCGTGCGGCAGGGCGTGGCCGTGGCGGCTCGCGTAGGCGCCGGCGAACAGGCGCCGCTCCAGCCGCTCGCAGTGGTCGAGGTAGCGCAGCAGGGCGCGCTGCGCCCGCTCGGGCGTCGGATGCAGGCGCCGGTAGCGCTGCCAGAGCATCAGCGCGTTCACCGACCAGGCGTCGTACGCATGCTCGCTCAGCCGGCGTCGGATCGCGGTCGGCAGCCGGTCGAAGGCGGCCCAGTCGTCGCCCGCATGGCGCCGCCAAGCTTCCGCCCGGAGGGTGACGTCGTTGGAGGCCGACGCATCTGGCTGGACCGACATGATGCGCTCCGACACCCCGACAATGCTATATTATAACATCATCTAGTCTCACTCTTCCCACGTGACAAGCATTGATATAACGTCCTAATCAACCGATTAGTGGAAGCTGGAGCCGGGGCGGATCGCCATGTCATCCCCGTTCCCCCGCCTACCCTGGCGCCCATCCTGGTCACGGTGCTGACCAGCCACCTCGTCGCCGGCAAGACCGCAGGGTTGGAACCGCGTCCTCGCTGCAACACGGCCGCCAACGGCTTCGGCTTCCCGAACAGGGTGAACGGCGTCATGTCCTGAGGGCGGGGGTTAAGGCCAGGGCCCTGCCCTGGACCCGCTCAAGGCGGAGCCTTGATAATCCATTCGCCTAAGTGAACGGTTTCCAAAGGCTCAGCCTTTGGCGGGGTCCAGGGGCAGCGCCCCTGGCCTTCCTCCCTAGTAGTACCGCAGCGTCACCGCGATCGCGACGTCGGCGGCGCCGATCCCCAGCGCGCACTGTCCCCACGAGGGTGGGCCGAAGTTCAGCCGCGGGTTGCGGGAGAAGCCCAGCCCCTCCTTCGGCACGCCCAGGAAGTTGCGGCGCATGTGGCCGGTGTCGTCCTCGTCCTGGAACGCGGCGACGGCGTAGGTGCCGGGCGGCACATCCCGCACGGTCGCCGTCACCGTGCCGGCCCGCGACGGCACCAGCGCGTGGTAGCGGCAGTACTCGCCCAGGAACTCGGAACGCTGGCACACGCCGATGCGCAGGTGGCCCTTGTCGCTGCGGATGCCGTCGACGGTGACGGTGACTGTCGCCCCCCAGGCGGCCGCCGGCAGGGCCGCGACGAGAAGGACCGCGGCCAGCCCTCGGACCGCGCCCCTCATACCGGCACGTAGCTCCGGCCGCGCCAGGTCGTGGTCCGGCCCGACCGCGCCCGCGACAGCGCCTGCCATTGCAGCAGCAGCAGCGTCAGCACGC
>CAXUBN010000288.1:0-3605 GCA_964249255.1 uncultured Acetobacteraceae bacterium
CGCCGGCGCCACCGCCGACGGCGTCCCGCCGGCCGCCGCCGCCGTGGACGCGCCGCCGGCCACCGCCACCGTGTCCAACCCGTATGGCCTGAACGCGCTGTGGAACGGCGGCGACTTCATCTCGCGCGGCGTGCTGATCATCCTGGTGATCATGTCGCTGGGCACCTGGTACATCATGATCACCAAGTACTTCGAGCAGGCGCGCCTGTTCGCCGCCAACCGCGCCGCCAGCCGCGACTTCTGGACCAAGCCCACCATCAGCGAGGGCGCGCAGTCGCTGAAGTCCACCTCGCCGTTCCGCTACATCGCCGACACCGGCATCGCCGCCACCGAGCACCACGAGGGCACGCTCACCCAGAGCATCGACCTCAACGAGTGGGTCACGATGTCGATCCAGCGTTCGGTCGAGACCATCACGTCGCGCCTGCAGGGCGGCCTGGCCTTCCTCGCCACCGTCGGCTCCACCGCGCCGTTCGTCGGCCTGTTCGGCACCGTCTGGGGCATCTACCACGCGCTGACCGCGATCGGCATCGCCGGCCAGGCCTCGATCGACAAGGTCGCCGGCCCCGTCGGCGAGGCGCTGATCATGACCGCGATCGGCCTCGCCACCGCCGTGCCGGCCGTGCTCGGCTACAACTGGCTGGTCCGCCGCAACAAGGGTGCCACCGAGCGGGTGCGCAACTTCTCGTCCGACCTGCACTCGATCCTGCTCGGCGGCGTGCGCGTCGGCGCCCAGGCGATCTCCGCCCCGACCGGCCCGATGACGGCGACCGGCGGCGTGACCCGGGTCGCCTGATCCATGAGCATGAACGTCGGCTCGTCGGACGGCGACGAGGACGAGGTCGTCTCGGCCATCAACACCACGCCGCTGGTCGACGTGATGCTGGTGCTGCTGATCATCTTCCTGATCACCATCCCGGTGGTGACGCACACGGTGAAGGTGAACCTGCCCAAGGACGCCAACCAGGAGGCGCAGACCAAGCCCGACAACGTCACCATCGCGGTGAACGAGCAGGGCCAGATCTTCTGGGACTCGACCCCGGTGCGCGACACCAAGGACCTGCTGACCCGGCTGGAGGGCGTCGCGGTGAAGCAGCCGCAGCCGGAGGTGCAGATCCGCGGCGACGCGCAGTCGCGTTACGAGAGCGTCGGCAAGGTGGTGTTCGCCTGCCAGCAGGCCGGCATCTCCAAGGTCGGCTTCATCACCCAGCCGCCGCCGCACGGCGGCTGAGCCGCCGCGGCCGTCCCGGCTCCGCCTGTCGCAAGCCTGTCCGACTCAGGCCCGCCCAACTCAGGAACACCGCGCCATGTCCATGAATGTCGGGTCCCCCGGGTCCGCCGACGCCGACCCGGAGGTGATGGTCGACGTCAACACCACGCCGCTGATCGACGTGATGCTGGTGCTGCTGATCATGCTGATCATCACCATCCCGATCCAGACCCATGCGGTGAAGCTCGACCTGCCGCAGGGCAACCCGCCGCCGCCGCCGACGCCGCCGCAGGTGGTCACCATCGACGTGGACTTCGACGGCACCATCGCCTGGAACGGCGAGCCGATTCCCGACGAGCCCGCGCTGCTGTCGCACTTCGCCTCCGCCGCCGCACTGCCGGAGCAGCCGGAGATCCACCTGCGCCCCAACAAGCTCGCCAACTACCGGTACGTGGCGCACGTGCTGGCCGACGCGCAGCGCCTGGGCATGACCAAGCTCGGCATCGTCGGCAACGAGCAATTCATGGGACAGAACTGAGCACATGACGCCCCGTCCCCCGATGCCTGGCCGCCGCCTCCGCGCCACCCTGCTCGGCGCGTCCGTCTTGCCCAGCCTTGCCGTATTCCTCGCCGCATCCCTGGCCGCCCCCCTCCCGGCGCGCGCGCAGGAAACGCTGCGTCCCGCGGTGGGCAAGCCGCTGCAGCAGGCCGAGGGCGACATGCGCCGCCGCGCCTTCCCCAAGGCGATGGCCGAGGTCAACGCCGCCGACGCGGTGGGCGGCAAGACCCCCTACGAGAGCTACGTGATCGCCCAGCTGCGCGCCGCGATCGCGCAGCAGTCCGGCAACCTGCCCGCCGCGATCAGCGCCGACGACGCCCTGATCGCCTCGCCCCGCACGCCGGAGGCCGAGAAGACCACGCTGCTGATGTCCGAGGCGGGCCTGGCCTACGGCGCGAAGGACTATCCCCGCGCCATCACCGCGCTGGAGCGCTACTTCAAGGCGGGCGGCAACGACCCGCGCATGCACACGCTGCTGATCCAATCCTACTACCTGCAGCGGGACTTCCCCAACGCGGCGCGTGCGCAGCAGCGCCAGATCGCCGGGGAGGAGCGGGCGGGGCAGCGGCCGACCGAGAACCAGCTCGAGTTGCTGGCCTCGGTGCAAACGCAGTCGCACGACCTGAACGGCTTCAACGAGACCATGGTGCAGCTGGTCCGCTACTACCCCAAGCCGCTGTACTGGGCGCAGCTGGTGCACGGGCTGCAGACCAACCCGGACATCCCCGACCGGCTGCAGTACGACATCGACCGCATCCGCCTGGCCGTCGGCCTGCTCAGCAGCACCGCCGACTACATGGACATGACCGAGCTCGCCGTGCAGCAGGGCTATCCGGTGCAGGCGCAGCGGATCATGGCGCAGGGGTACAGCACCGGCGCGCTCGGCCGCGACGCCGGTGCCCCGCGCGAGGCCCGGCTGAAGGCGCTGGTGGACCAGGCGGTGCTCGACCTCCGGAACAACCTCGCCGCCCAGCAGAAATCGGCCGAGGCGGCGCCCTACGGCGACGACCTGGTCAAGCTCGGCTACAACATGGTCGATCTCGGCCAGCCGGCCGCCGGCCTCGCCGCCATGCGCAAGGGCCTGGCCCAGCCGAAGCTGCTGCTGCCCGACGACGCGCGGCTGCACTACGGGCTGGCCAACGACGCCGCCGGCCAGAAGCCCGCCGCGATCGCCGTGCTGAAGGGTGTCGGCGGCACCGGCCCGGTGCACGAGCTGGCGGAGCTGTGGACGCTCAAGATCGGCTGATGGCCGCCCCGCCCGGGATGCGGTGCGTCGGCATCGGCCGCGGACCGGCGCGCCTGCCCTGGCTGGCATTGGCGCTGCTGGTCCTGGGCGGGATCGCGGCCCCAGCCCAGGCCAACGCCGCCGCCGACCCGGCGGATATCTGGTCGGATGCGGCCACCCACGACCTCGCGGCGATGCACGACCTGATCCGGGACAACCATCCCGGACCGGTCGACGACCGGAACCCGGGGTTCCGGACCTGGCTGGAGAACGGGGCCTTCGGCCTGCGGGCGCAGGCCCGGGCGGCGCGCACCGGGCACGAGTACCGGCTGGTGCTGCTGCGCTACGCCAACGGCTTCGCCGACTACCACCTCGCCGTGCAGTTCGACCGGCCCGAACTCGAGTTGTGGCCCGGCTTCCTGACCCGCACGGACAGGGTCGGCGCCCCGACCCGGGTCGTGCTGGCGGAGGACGCGCCTGGGATCGCGCCCGGCGACGTGCTGCTCGGCTGCGGCGCCTCCAGCGCGTCGGAGCTGCTGACGGCCCGGGTGCTGCGGCCGCTCGCCAACCCGGCGCAACCGCAGCGCCTCATCCTGTCCTCTCCATGGCTA
>CAXUBN010000289.1:0-3604 GCA_964249255.1 uncultured Acetobacteraceae bacterium
AGCTCGTCAGGCTCATAACCTGAAGGTCACAGGTTCAAATCCTGTCCCCGCAACCCCTTTTGCCTAATATGCGAACACGTCAGGAACAGCGCCCGATCCGGACAGGATCGCGGCGCTGGTCGACGTTGGGCCACCTATGACAGGTTGGTATCGTCGAAGCCCCATCGGTGCGGTGATGAACATCCTGAAGCACCATACCTGCACCCAGCAGCTGGATCCTCGTCTCCAACCGGACATCGATACGGAATGGGATGACCGTCTTCCATGACGCTGACGGATCGTCGAGCCTCAGCGGGTCGGTTGAACTCCCTGAGGCTGATGCTGCCCTACCTGCGCCCCTATGCGGGTCGCGTCACCGGCGCCTCGCTTTCGCTGTTGCTGGCGGCGATCCTGGTATTGGCGCTGGGGCAGGGGGTGCGGCGACTGATCGACCATGGCTTCGTCAGCGGCAGCATGGCTCAACTCGATCATGCGGCCATCGCGATGGTGGCGGTGGTGTCGGGATTGGCGGCCGCCACCTTCGCCCGCTACAGCCTGGTGTCGTGGCTCGGCGAGCGCATCGCCGCCGACCTGCGCCGCGACGTCTTCGCCCGTGTGCTGACCTTGTCGCCGGCCATGCTCGAGACCACCCGCACCGGCGACCTGCTGACCCGGCTCACCGCCGACGTGTCGGTGCTGCAGACCCTGGTGGGCTCGGCGATCTCGCAATGGCTGCGCAGCGCGCTGCTGGTCGGCGGCGCCTTGGCGATGCTGCTGGTGACCAGTCCCAAGCTGGCCGCGATCGTGCTCCTGGTGGTGCCCGCGGTGGTGCTGCCGTTGGTGCTGTTCGGCCGCCGCGAGCGCCGGCTGTCGCGCCTGGCACAGGACCGCGTCGCCGATCTCGGCGCCTATGCCGAGGAAACCTTCAACGCGCTGCGCACCGTGCAGGCCTTCACGCACGAGCCGACTGATCGCGCGCTGTTCGCGGACCGGCTGGAGCGCTCGGTCGCCGCCGCGGCGACCCGCATCCGCAACCGGGCGCTGCTGATCACGAGCGTGATCCTGCTGGGCTTCGGCGCCATCGTGTTCAGCCTGTGGATCGGCGGCCGCGACGTGATCGCCGGCCGCCTCAGCGGCGGCGACCTGTCGGCGTTCGTGTTCTATGCCGTGCTGCTGGCCAGCTCCGGCGCGCAGATGAGCGAGCTGTGGGGCGAGATGCAGCGCGCCGCCGGCGCCGCCGACCGACTGCATGACGTGCTGAACGATGGCGCCCCGCACGCCCTGGCCGCGCCGGTGCCGGCATGTCCCCCCATCGGGCGGCCGACGGGACGCGTGACGTTCGAGGCCGTGTCGTTCCGCTATCCGTCACGCCCGGACCACGACGCCCTGGCCGGCTTCACGCTCGATATCGCCGCCGGCGAGACGGTGGCATTGGTGGGTCCGTCCGGTGCCGGCAAGACCACCGTGCTGGAGCTCCTGCTGCGCTTCCGCGATCCCGTCACCGGCACGATCCGGCTGGACGGCATCGGGCTCGGCGACCTGCCCCCCGACGAGCTGCGCCGCCACGTCGGCATCGTGCCGCAGGATCCCGTGATCTTCAGCGCCACGGCGGCGGACAACATCCGCTACGGACGCCCCGATGCGTCCGATGCGGCGGTGCATGCCGCCGCCCGCGCCGCGCACGCCGACTTCCTCGAGGACCTGCCGGACGGCTACGACACCCATCTCGGCGAGAAGGGCGTGCGCCTGTCGGGCGGCCAGCGCCAGCGCGTGGCGATCGCGCGTGCGATCCTGCGCGACCCGGCGGTGTTGCTGCTCGACGAGGCCACCAGCGCGCTCGACGCAGAGTCGGAGCGCGCGGTGCAGAGCGCCCTGGAGGCGGTATCCCGCTCCCGCACCACGATCGTGGTGGCGCACCGGCTGGCGACCGTGCGCCAGGCGGACCGCCTCGTCGTGATGGAGCACGGCCGCATCGCCGCCATCGGCACCCACGATGCGCTGATCGCCGGGAACGGCCTCTACGCCCGCCTGGCCCGGCTGCAGTTCCTGCACGACGACGAGCGCGGATGATCCATGACGGTCATCACGGCAGCGGATGCTGCGCCGCCAGCGCGGTCCGCTCCGCCAGCACGTCGGCCGGCTTCAGGGTGCGGGTGCGGGCGGCCGCAAGCTCCGCGGTCGCCACGGTCGGCGCCGGCCTGGTGCTCCCCAGCGCGGACACCCAGTCCAGGATCGTCGCGATCTGGTCGTCGGGCAGGCGCGCGAAGGCCGGCATGTAGCCGACGTAGCTGTCGCTGCCGACCTGGATCGACCCGGCCATGCCGTGGATCAGGATGTCGGCCAGGTAGTGCCGGCCCTCCGTGGTGGCGGCGATCCTGTCGATGCGGCCGCGCAGCGGCGGGAACTGCCCGGCCAGGCCGTTGGCATCCGCCTGATGGCAGGACGAGCAGTTCTGCGCGTATAGGTCGGTGCCGCTCGGGGCCGCGGCGGCGGATCCCGGCGCGAGGCCGGCCGCCAGCAGCATGACGCCCACCGGGCCTCGGATCATCCGGACGAGTGAAGGCATGGCGGGCGGACTCCGTGGCGAGGTGTGGCGCGATCTGAGCAAGATCCGCGCCAGGGGCGGCGAGGGCAAGCGCGGGCGGGGATTGCGTACCGTCCCCACTGCCTCCACCATCCGGGTCATGAAGATCGCCCGCGTCGTCCCGGCCCTTCTGGGCCTCTGCGGCTCCTGGCTGGCGGGCTCCGCCGCCGCCCAAACGGCGCCATCGACGCCGCCGGCGTCCGCGGCCGCCCCGATCCACCTCGACTACGTGCTCTACAGCCATGGCCTGCACGTCATGAACCTGCAGGCGGAGATCACGCTGGCGCCGCAGGGCTATGCCATCCGGCTGCACGACCAGACCACCGGCATGATCGGCATGCTGATTCGCAGCGACGTCACAAGCGTCGCCAGCGGCCGGTTCGATGGCGACCGCGCGGTGCCGGTCGACTTCGCCAGCAGCGGCACCGCGCGCGGCGCCGACCGCGTGACCCGGATCGCCTACGTCAACGGCGCGCCGCAGGTGCGCGAGGTGAGGCCGATCGATCCCGATCGCGACCGCGTCCCGGTGGCCGCCACCGATCGGTCGATCGACGGGTTGAGCGCCATGGTGGAGCTCGTGCACACCGTGGCGGCCACCGGCGGCTGCAACGGCAGCGTGCACATCTTCGACGGCATCAGGCTGTCCAGCATGACCGCGCGCACCATCGGGCCGCGGCCGATGCCGGTTGACGACGAGGCGGCCTTCCACGGCACCGCGCTGCGCTGCGACTTCACCGGGCTGCAGCTCGGCGGCTTCCTGCACAACGCCGACGAGGCGCTGATGCGCCAGCCCCAGAACGGCACCGCCTGGCTGCAGACGGTGTTGCCGGACGCGCCGCCGCTGCCGGTGCGGGTGACGTTCTCGCATCCGCATCTGGGTATGCTGACCATCCTGCTGGCCACCGCGCATCGGTAAGACCAGGACGCTGCCCTGGATCCGCCAAGGGTCGTCACGCGCAAGCGTCCTTCGCACGACCGCCCTTGGATCCCGCTCTTCTAGGATCGGTTTCCAAAGGCTCCGCCTTTGGCGGGGTCCAGGGG
>CAXUBN010000290.1:0-3601 GCA_964249255.1 uncultured Acetobacteraceae bacterium
GCCGTGGGCTCGGAGGGCGCCGCCGCGGCGGCGTCCGCCGGCGCCGGACCCGCCACGTCGTCCGCATTGGCCGCGGTGAAGCGCAGCACCAGCCGGACCTGCGGGTCGGCGAAGCCGGTGATGGCGCGCAACGGCACCACCAGCGTGGTCGGCACGCTGCCGAACGACAGTCCCACGCTCAGGACGTGCGTCGCCTCGTCCACCTTGAGGTCCCAGAACTGGTGCTGCAGCACGATCGTCATCTCGTGCGGGTACTGCGCCAGCATCCGCTTGGGGATCACCGTGTCGGGATCGTCGGTGCGGAAGGTGATGTAGAAATGGTGCGCGCCCGGCAGCCCATCGGCGGCGGCGTGGTTCAACGCGCGGATCATCACACGGCGGTAGGCCTGCTCGATCCAGCGGTCATACGGCAGTAGGCTGTCCGGCAGGGTTCCCGGGCCGGCCTCGGGGCCGATGCCGTCCTCGCCGTCGTTCCCGACATCGTCCTTGGCCATGCGGGTCTTCCTCGATCTGCGGCCTGCGCTCGCACGCGGCGATCCCGGAACCGCCGCGGCACCATGGCTACGTGGTGCGGCCTAGCCATGCGGCAAAGGGTGCGACGGCGCAAGCGCAGTCGCCACTCCGCGTCGAGCGTGCCTGGATGGTGAAGTGGGGGGGCTTCTGTTGCCCGGTGCCCCCCCGAACCGCGCTAACGCTTATGCAGCGAGAGCGAGCGCCTCATGGTTGTCATTGGCACTTGTGTGTTGACCCGATGACGGCGGTATCATGCCGAGCAAAAGGTAGGTCTTTACCACGCGTGTCGAGCCTGTTTCGTCCCCTCATCGCCGTCCGGGATCGCCCCCGGAAGGCTGGTGGAGACGCCGGGCACTGCCCCCGGGTCCACAACGTTTATTCCACGTACCGTTTATCACCATAGCCTGGGGTTGCCCCCGCGCATCGCTGGATATAGGCGGTTCATCCCGGCACGTCCAGGGTTGTCCCAGAGTCGGGAGACGGGGGAGTCGGGAGACGGGGGAGCCGCGCGATGCAGAACCTGACCGACGACCAGCTGCGCGAGATCGCCGAGGCCCGCGACGGGAGCGCGCCCACCCGGCGTCCCACCGCGGACGGGCTGGAGGCGATCCTGTTCCAGCCGATCCCGGTGCTCGATCGCGGCTTCGTGCGGGTGGTGGACTACATGGGCGACGACGCCGCGGTGGTGCAGGGGGCCCGCGTGTCCTACGGCCGCGGCACCCGCGCGGTGCAGAGCGACCGCGGCCTGATCCGCTACCTGATGCGCCACCGGCATACTACGCCGTTCGAGCTGGCCGAGATCAAGCTGCACGTGCGCGCGCCGATCTTCGTCACCCGGCAATGGTTCCGGCACCGCACCGCTTCCATCAACGAGTACTCCGCGCGCTACTCGGTGCTGGAGCGCGAGTTCTACGTGCCGGCGACCGCGGACGTGGCGGCGCAGTCGGCCTCCAACCGGCAGGGGCGCGGCGAGGCGATGGACGAGGCCACCGCCGCCCGGGTGGTGCAGATGCTGCGCGACGACGCCGCGCGCTGCTACGACAACTACCTGTGGATGCTGAACGAGGCGCCCGACGGCACCCCGGCCGATCCCGACCGTCCCGGCGTCGCCCGCGAGCTGGCCCGCATCACGCTGCCGGTCGGCATATACACGCAGTTCTACTGGAAGGTGGACCTGTGGAACCTGCTGCGTTTCCTCAGCCTGCGCGCCGACCCGCACGCGCAGAGCGAGATCCGCGCCTACGCGGACGCCATCATCGGCGTGGTGAAGGCGTGGGTCCCGCACGTGCACGATGCCTACGCCGACTACGTGGCCGACGCGGCCACGCTGTCGGGCCAGGCGATGGCGCTGGTGCGCGCGGCGCTGGCGACACCCGGCCCGCTCGACCCGGGCGCCTTCGGGCTCGGCGGGCGCGAGTTGCGCGAGCTGGTCGAGCTGGTGCCGGAGCTGGCGGGCCGGGTCACGTAGCCGGGCTGATCCCCGCTCGTCCGGGCCGGTGGCCGGAGACGATGGTCAGCCCGGAGAGCGGGCGGTCGATGACGCGCGGCGAGAAGGTCGTCGCCCTGGTGGTGGGCGGGAAGACCTTCAAGTATCGCCAGCCCGGCTGGTGGCGTTCCCTGGATGACCCGGAGGATCACGACGGCCAGCTGGTCGATGATGACGACCTAGTTGCCGAGATGGCCCTGCGCACGGCCGAGGCGCTGGTGCGCGATGACCCCTTCCCGCCGGTGCTGATCCGCGCCATCCGCAGCGGCGGGAAGCGTTGGAGAAGCGTGAGGCCGGTCGGATCTCACTCTCCACGCCAACGCAACGACTCCTGGGCTTGGCGATGGAGCGGCCCGACCTGTTCGCCAAGCCGCCGCGGGGCATGACGAAGGCGCCGGCGGCGGCCGACGTGCGGTTGACCCGGGAAACCATCAAGGCTGCCAGCCTCGACCGTATCGACGCGCCGTCGTTCAAGGCTTGATGGCGAGGCCGCCCAGCGACTGGCGGATGCAGCGCTCGATGGTGTCGACCATGATCCGGGTCTGCAGCTCGATCTCGTAGTTGATGCGGTCGCCGGCCCGGTAGTCGGAGAAGCTGGTCTGGCGGATCGTTTCGGGGATCAGGTTGATGGTGACGTCGCCGCTGTCCCCGTCGATCTCGGCCACCGTGAGGCTGCACCCGTTCACCGCCAGGAAGCCGCGGGTGAACACGTAGCGCCGGTGCTCTGGCGGGATGGCGAGCCGCAGGGTGGCGGCGCCGTCGACCGTGATGGCGCTTACCCGCGCGGTGCCGGTGACGTGGCCGGTGACGGTGTGCCCGCCATTCTCGTCGCCTGGCCGCAGCGAGCGTTCCACGTTGACGCGGTGGCCGACGGCGCGGTCGCCGAGGTTGGTGACCGCCAGCGTACCGTCGGACACGTCGAACGACGCCAGCCCGTCCTCGATCCGCGTGACCGTGAGGCAGACCCCGTCCACCCCGACGCTGGCCCCGATCCTGAGCCCATCGAGCAGGGCGGCGGGAAGGCGCAGCACGTAGCACGCGCTGCCGGCGTCGGGGACGAGCGAGACGATCGGCACGACGGCCTGGGCGATTCCGCTGAACATGGTGCACTCCACGGGGAGACCCGGAGCCACGCCGGGATCACGCATCATGTAGGCGCTCCGGTGCCCGGACGCTCCACCCATCCGCCCGATGCCGGCCGGTGCCGGTTGCGAGCCTGTGCGGCCCCGCTAGAGTCCGTTCATGCGCGAGCCCCGCACGCCGAACAAGCTGCCGAGCCTGCTCCCGTTCGTGGTGATCGCGGCGCTGCTGCTGCTCATCTACGGCGGCCTGCTGCTGGTTCCCACCGTCAAGGGCCTCGCCAACCGGCAAGGCTGCGTGGCCAGCGGACGGACCGACTGCCGCCCGTCCCCCTGACCGGGCCGTTTGCGCGATCTCACGCCTGACGATGGAATAAATCCGCCCTCCATCCGTCCCTGCTCCGGAGGGTATGGCGGCCGGGGCCACCATCGCCTCCACCGTCGGGGAGTGGGCCGGATCGATAGCGGCAGCGAGGCACCGGGGGGGCGTGGGAGCGAGCCTTCATTCATGCCCGGGATGTGA
>CAXUBN010000291.1:0-3599 GCA_964249255.1 uncultured Acetobacteraceae bacterium
ATCCAGGGCGGCAGCGCGTCCAGGCGGTTCGCCGACACGCGCAGCAGCTCCAGCGCCGTTGCCCCGGCCAGGCTGTCCGGCAGGACGCGCAGCCGGTTGCCGGCCAGCATCAGCTTCTGCAGGGCCGGGCGGTCGCCGAGGGCCTCGGGAAGGGTCTCGATCCGGTTGGCGGTCAGGGTGAGCCAGCGGAGCGCGGGGGGCAGGGATTCGGCCGGCACCTCGCGCAGGGCGGCGTTGCGGAAGCCGACCTGGCTCAGCGACGCGCAATCGCCCAGCACCGGCGGCAACCGCTCGAAGCGGGTGTTGGAGCAGAACAGCACGCGCAGGTGGCGTAGCCGGTTGAAATCGTCGGGCAGGGCCGTGAGGGCGTTGTCGCTGAGGTCGAGCACCTCCAGCGTGTCGGCGAGGTCCAGGATCTCGGCGGGAAACTCGGCGAGGCCGCGCAGCCGGAGGCTGGTGGCGCCGGCGAGGCGGCCGGCGCGCAGGTCGTCCAGAATCATGGCGGCGGGGTCATGCCGGTGGGGTCAGCGCTTCGGGGTACCGAAGCCCGCGAACACCTGCCGGTCCTTGTTGTCCGCCATCAGCTTGCGGAAGCTTGGGATCTTCTCGAAGCCGAGGCCGAGCGGCGGGTCGCCGTCCGGGTCCGCCGTCACGTCGCCGTAGGGGGCACCCGCCACCTTCTCCCACTTGCCGGCTGGCTTCTTCACCTCGACGTTGACCACCGTCGCCAGCAGCACCAGGCGGACGATCGCCTCCTTGGGTGCTGTTGGCTTGGTCAGGCTGGGATGGCCCGCGATCATCTGCCATCCGCTGCGGAGCGCCCAGGCGGTCAGCTCGTCCCGGTCCATGCCCGATACCCCTCGTGTGGTTTGCCCTGGCGTTACGGTCGAACCCCCGACGATCGGAGTCCAGAGGCTGCGCCTCTGGCGGGGTCCAGGGGCGGCGCCCCTGGCCTTCAAAAGGCTTGCGCAAACCGGCGCCCTGCCCGACATCCCCGCCCATGGCCTATGCGGTGAAGGAGATGTTCGCGACCCTGCAGGGTGAGGGGGCGCAGGTGGGGCGCGCATCGGTGTTCTGCCGGTTCGCGGGCTGCAACCTGTGGTCGGGGCGGGAGGCGGATCGTGCCGATGCCGCCTGCCGGTTCTGCGACACCGACTTCGTCGGCACCGACGGGGTCGGCGGCGGACGGCATGCCGATGCGACGGCGCTGGCCAACGCGATCGCCGCGTGCTGGCCGGGTGGTGACGCGCACCGCTACGTGGTGTTCACCGGCGGCGAGCCGCTGCTGCAGCTGGACGGCGCATTGCTCGACGCAGTGCATGCGCGGGGCTTCACCGTGGCGATCGAGACCAACGGCACGCTGGCCGCCCCGCCCGGGATCGACTGGATCTGCGTCAGCCCGAAGGCGGGGGCGCCGCTGGTGCAGCGGTCCGGCGCCGAGCTGAAGCTGGTGTTCCCGCAGCCTGGGCTCGACCCGGAGCCGTTGCTGGACCTCGACTTCCGTTATCATTGGCTGCAGCCGATGGATGGGCCGGACCGCCTCGCGCACACCGCGGCGGCCGTCGCGCATTGCCTGGCGCATCCGCGCTGGCGGCTCAGCGTGCAGACCCACAAGCTGATCGGGATCGCCTGAGGTGGCCGGCAAGGCCGATACCCAAGCGGGGGCCCTGGTGCTGCTGTCGGGCGGCCAGGATTCGGCCACCTGCCTGGCCTGGGCCCTGGACCGCCACCCGCGGGTGGAGACGCTGGGTTTTGATTACGGGCAGCGGCATGCCGTCGAGCTGTCCTGCCGTGCCGCGCTGCGCGACGGGATGGCGGCGGGGAACGCCGGTTGGGCCGGGCGACTGGGGCCGGACCATACGCTGGCGCTCGACGCGCTGGGCCGGATCTCCGATACCGCGCTGACCCGCGAGGCGGTCATCGCCCTGGACGCGGACGGCCTGCCCAACACCTTCGTGCCCGGGCGCAACCTGCTGTTCCTCACCTTCGCCGCGGCGCTGGCAGTGCGCCGGGGCCTGCGACACATCGTCGGCGGCATGTGCGAGACGGACTATTCCGGCTACCCGGACTGCCGCGACGACACGATCAAGGCGCTGCAGGTGGCGATCAACCTCGGCATGAACACCCGCCTGGTGCTGCACACGCCGCTGATGTGGCTCGACAAGGCCGACACCTGGCGGCTGGCCGAGCGGCTGGGCGGGGCGGGGCTGGTCGGGCTGATCCGCGAGGAAAGCCACAGCTGCTACCTGGGCGACCGCACGCACCGGCACGACTGGGGTTATGGCTGCGGTGCCTGCCCGGCCTGCGCGTTGCGGCGCGACGGCTGGAGCCGCTACCGGGCCCGCCTTGGGGAGACCGGCGGCGGTGCTTGAGCTCGTGTTCACGCGCCGGTTCTCGATGGGGCACCGGCTGATCTCGGGCCTGGCCGAGCGCTGCGCGCTGCCGCACGGCCACAACGAGCTGGTGACGGTGCGGCTGCGGCCGCTCCGGGCCGCGCCGCTCGACGGGGCCGCCAACATGCTGGTGCCGTTCGAGCAGGCCAAGGAGCGCTGGCACCGATTCGTGGACGAGCGGCTGGACCACGCGCTGCAGTTGTCGGAGGCGGACCCGCTGTTGTTCTGGTTCCGGGCCCACGAGCCGGCGCGGGCGGAGCGGATCGTGGTGACGCCGGGCGATCCCACCACCGAGCTGATGGCCTGCCTGCTGATGAGCAAGCTCGACACGCTGCTGGCCGATGACGACAGCCCGCTGCGCTGCCGCGAGCTGCGGCTGGAGGAAACCCCCACCAACGCGGTCAGCGTGTCGGAGGGTGCGGCCGACCTGCTGCCGGCGCCGCGGCCGGCGGGGGAATGCTGGTGGCGGCGGGCGGACATGAGCATCGCGTGATGGGAGCATGGGCATGAGCGACGACGCCACGGCCGGCCTGACCCAGCTCGGCCGTTCCACCGAGCAGCCGGCGAGCCCGGAGCGGGCGGTGCTGGAGCGGGTGCCGGCGCCGCATCCGGGGCGGCAGTACCTGGTGCGCTTCACCGCGCCCGAGTTCACCTCGTTGTGCCCGGTGACGGCGCAGCCGGACTTCGCGCACCTGGTGATCGACTACGTGCCGGCGGGCTGGATCGTCGAGAGCAAGTCGCTGAAGCTGTACCTGACCAGCTTCCGCAACCACGGCGCGTTCCACGAGGACTGCTCGGTGCGGATCGCGACGACGCTGGTCGAGCTGCTGGCGCCGGCGTGGCTGCGGATCGGGGCGTACTGGTATCCGCGCGGGGGCATGCCGATCGACGTGTTCTGGCAGACGGGGGCGCCGCCGGACGGGGTGTGGGTGCCGGCGCAAGACGGGCCGGGGTATCGGGGACGGGGCTAGAAGCCAAGCCCGAACGACAGCGGTTGCGCCGGCTCGTGCCGGAACAGCGCGTCCACGTCAGCCAAAGGTTGCCATCTCGGGGAGCGGTCCTTGTCGATCACCGCGGCGCGCACGCCCTCGATGAAGTCCGGGCGGCGGATCAGCGCGGTGGCGAGGCGGTACTCGCGCTCCACGCAGGGCTCCAGGCGTGCATCGGCGCGGGCCGCACGGAGGGCCCGCAGCGCCACGGCCACGG
>CAXUBN010000292.1:0-2315 GCA_964249255.1 uncultured Acetobacteraceae bacterium
CGTTGATGATGTTGTAGCCGTCCACCGAGCGCGCGTCGCCGCTGGCGAGCGTGGTCGGCGCCGGCGACACCGCCGCCAGGGTCCAGTGCGCACGGCCCACCATGCGGTTGCGCCCGGCGGTGTTGTCGCCGTGGATGCCGACCGACTCCGACGACATCGACAGCCCGACCGCCAGGGTATAGCCCTGCGGCGCCGCCTCGCTGGCGCCGGCCCGCCGCGGCTGCCGCGCCAGCCGCAGCTCCTGGCCGGACCGTTCGGGGATCGGTTGCACGAAGATGTCGGGCAGGTGGGCGACCGCCGCCGTCTCATCGGCGCCATACAGCGGATGAAAGCCGCAGCCGGCCAGCAGCGGAAGCGTCGACACGACGATCAGGGTGGAGACCCGGCGCCGGCCGCCGGTCGTCGGGCGAGTCATCCGGCGACCACGAAGTTGACGATGCGGTTGGGCACGTGGATGCGCTTGATCACGCGGCGGCCCTCCAGGGCGCGGGCGACGTTGGGCTCGGAAGCGGCAGCCTCCAGCACGCGGTCGGCCGCCTCGTCCGGCGCCACCTCGACCGTGCCGCGCAGGCGGCCCATGATCTGCACCGCGACCGTGACGCGCTGGCGCACCAGCAATGCCGGGTCCGGCACCGGCCAGGGCCGCAGCGCCGCCAGCGCACTGTCCGGCTCCAGCAGCGCCAGCAGCTCCTCGGCCAGATGCGGCATCATCGGCGCCGTCAGGAGGCAGGTGGCGATCGCGGCCTCGCGCCGGGCCCATGAAAGGTCGGGGGCGAGATCCGCCGTCGCGGCGGCCTCGGCCAGCGCCGTCACCAGCTCGTGCAGCCGGGCCACCGCGACGTTGAAGGCGAAGCCCTCCAGCGCCTCGGTGACGGCGGCGATCGTGCGGTGGGTGACGCGACGCAGCGTGTCGGCGGCGGGGCCGAACGCGGCCGGCATCGGGGCTGGAACTGTGTCGGCGGCCACGGCGCCCACCAGCCGGAACACGCGCTGCACGAACCGCGTGGCGCCGGACACGCCGGCTTCGGTCCATTCCATGTCGCGCTCGGGCGGGCTGTCGGACAGTACGAACCAGCGCGCGGTGTCGGCGCCGTAGCGGTCGATGATCGATTCCGGCGACACCGTGTTGCGCTTGGACTTCGACATCTTCTGGGCGCGGCCGATCTCCACCGGCAGGCCGGTATCGCGGCGGCGTGCGCCGGCGGCATCGCGCTCGACCTCGTCCGGGTAAAGCCAGGTGCCGTCGCGGTCGCGAAAGCTCTCGTGGTTCACCATGCCCTGGGTGAACAGCCGCGCGAACGGCTCGTCCAGCCCGAGATGGCCGGTGGCGCGCATCACCCGGGTGAAGAAGCGGGCGTAGAGCAGGTGCAGGATCGCGTGCTCGATGCCGCCCACGTACTGGTCCACCGGCAGCCAGCCATCGGCGGCGGCGCGCACGGTGGGGGTAGGAGCACCGGGTGCCGTGAAGCGGGCGAAGTACCAGGAGCTGTCGACGAAGGTGTCGCAGGTATCGGTCTCGCGCGTGGCAGCGCCGCCGCAGCGGGGACAGGACACATGCTTCCAGGTCGGGTGGTGGTCGAGCGCGTTGCCCGGCAGCGAGAAGTCCGGGTCGTCGGGCAGCACCACCGGCAGGGCATCGGCCGGCACCGGCACGACACCACAGTCGGGGCAGTGGATGATCGGGATCGGGCACCCCCAGTAGCGCTGCCGCGAGATGCCCCAATCGCGCAGGCGCCAGTTTACCACCGCCGTGCCGGCGCCGAGCTCCTCCAGCCGCGCGATGGCGGCAGCGCGGGCCTCGCCGGTGGACAGGCCGTCCAGGAAGCCGGAGTTGATCATGGTGCCGCCGCCGTCATGGGCGATGGTGCCGATGCGATGGCGGGCGGGGTCCTCGCCGGGGGGAAGCACCACGACCGGCACCGGCAGGTCGTACATCCGGGCGAAGTCGAGGTCGCGCTGGTCGCCGCACGGGCAGCCGAAGACGGCGCCGGTGCCGTACTCCATCAGCACGAAGTTGGCGATCCAGACCGGATGGGTGATGTCCGGGATGAACGGGTGCGCCACGCGCAGGCCGGTGTTGAAGCCGCGCTTCTCCGCCGTCTCGATCGCCGCCTCGCTGGTGCCCAGGCTGCGGCATTCGGCGACGAAGGCGGCGGCGTCCGGGCTGGCGGCGGCGACGTGCGCGGCCAGCGGGTGCTCGGGCGCCACCGCCAGGAACGACATGCCGAACAGCGTGTCCGGGCGGGTGGTGTAGACCTCCACCTCGCCGATCCCGTCGGCCGCCTCCGTCAGCGGGAAGCGCACCTTCGACCCCA
>CAXUBN010000292.1:2325-3582 GCA_964249255.1 uncultured Acetobacteraceae bacterium
GGAAGCGGACGCGGGCGCCCTCGCTGCGGCCGATCCAGTGCGCCTGCATGGTGCGCACCCGCTCCGGCCAGTGCTCCAGCCCGTCCAGCGCGTCCAGCAGCTCGGGCGCGAAGCGGGTGATGCGCAGGAACCACTGGCTGAGCCGCCGCTTCTCGACGACGGCGCCCGAGCGCCAGCCGCGGCCGTCCACCACCTGCTCGTTGGCGAGCACGGTGTGGTCCACCGGGTCCCAGTTCACGAACGCCTCGCGCCGCTCGACCAGGCCGGCCGCCAGCAGGTCGAGGAACAGGCGCTGCTGCTGGCCGTAGTAGTCGGGCTCGCAGGTGGCGAACTCGCGGTCCCAGTTCAGCGACAGGCCGAGCCGCTTCAGGGTGTCGCGCATGGCGGCGATGTTGGCCGCCGTCCACGCAGCCGGGTTGGCGCCGCGCTCGCGGGCGGCGTTCTCGGCCGGCAGGCCGAACGCGTCCCAGCCCATCGGATGGAGCACGGCATGGCCGGTGGCGCGGCGGTAGCGGGCCACCACGTCGCCCAACGTGTAGTTGCGGACGTGCCCCATGTGCAGCTGGCCGCTGGGATAGGGAAACATCTCCAGCACGTAGTACTTGGGCCGGTCCGGCGGCGGCACGTCCGGCACCGCGAAGCAGCCCAGGCGCTCCCACGCCTCCTGCCAGCGCGGCTCGGCGGTGCCGGGATCGTAGCGTGCCGGCTCGGCCCCGGAGCGCGGGAGCGGAGGCGCGTCCACGGAGGATCGGTCGTTCATCGGCGGGTCGGCCTCAGCCGGCGGCGGCGTCGGCGCGGAGCTGGCGGGCCCGGGTCAGGATCTTGGCGGTGATGTCGGCGGCGGTGTTGGAGGCCACCGGCGCGTCCACCCATTGCCCGCCCTGCAGCACCTGGCGGAAGATCGACACGCGGATCGCGTCGGACCGCAGCAGCCTGCCCAGGATATAGGCGTTGGCCTTGAACCGTTCGCCGCTGGTGGTGGGCGGGCTATACCAGTCGGTGATGATGATGCCGCCCTCCGGCTCCGCGGACGCGAACGGCATAAAGGACAGGGTGTCGATGGCGCCGCGCCACAGGTAGGCGTTGACGCCGGCACCGGCCTCGTCGGTGGCGTTGGCCCCGGCGCTGCGGTCCTCGCCCAGCAGGTGGTTCTCGTGGCTGGGCGTGGACAGCGCGGTGGCGTCGCCGGCCAGCGGCTGGCTGCTGCCGCCCTTGCCGCCGCCGTCGAGGACGCCGCCCGATCCCTCGACCGCGGGA